>JAHHHE010000010.1 GCA_019359535.1 Gloeocapsa sp. UFS-A4-WI-NPMV-4B04 | reverse complement strand
AGCTAACTTTTCTAGGGCTTGCTGGTCAGTGTCACTCAGGGTGATTGTCAGCGATTTGCAGGGCATGAGTGTCAAGTTAATCTCGTCATTTATACCCTAACCGAATTTACGCCCTAGAATACTAGCTAGGTTAAATTGCCTAATTTCTATCATGACTGCAATTGTTCTTAACCTTAAGCCCTTTGTTGAACTAAGTGATGACCAGTTCTATCAACTGTGTCAAAATCATCGCGACTTGAAATTTGAGCGTACAGCACAAGGGGAGTTATTGATTGTGTCGCCTGTAGGTGGAGAAGGAGGAAGCCGTGAAGCAGACTTAATCGGAGATTTGGTGTTTTGGAATCGACGCTCAAAAATGGGCAAGGCTTTTAGTTCTTCGACTTGCTTCAAACTACCGAATGGAGCTAATCTCTCTCCTGATGCTGCCTGGGTTACTTGGGAACGATGGAGTCAGCTTACACTAGAGCAACAAAAAAAGTTTCCACCTATCTGCCCTGATTTTGTTATTGAATTACGCTCTGAAAGCGATACACTTGAACCGTTGCAACAGAAGATGCAAGAGTATATCAATAATGGTTTGCGTTTGGGTTGGCTGATTAACCCTCAAGATCGGCAGGTAGAAATTTATAAAGCTAATCAACCAAAGCAAGTTCTCCAAAACCCGAATCAGGTAGATGGTAATGATGTTCTGCCTGGTTTTGTATTTGATCTTTCTATTCTTTGGGAGTAATGAATAGGCTTTTATGACGGTTTAACATTGTGCTGCACAATGACCCCGTTCACCCGCCGCGAGTAGCTTTTCAGACTCAACCGACTACCTTGATACGGTCGGTGTGTAATGGGATTGTTATTCGGCTACCAATCTTTGAGCCACTATCTTCCAGCGACGTTGACGATGCCGATAAAACCAGTTCGCCAACGACCAAACTAGAATAGTCAACAACCCTGCCTCAATTTCAATTTCGTCTGAATATAAAGTTTGTCTGTGTGGAAGAGTCCGAACGCGAATCAGATGATCCCATCGATGGCTCAGAGCATTTTTCTCACGGGTCTGAATTTCACGCCACCCTTGGTCAACTCGCTCGAAAAATATTGTGTGACTTCCCAAAGTCGGAATGATGCCAAATAAAATTGGTTTGCACTTAACGACCTCACCCTCAACCCATTTCATCGGAAACGTTTCAGCAGAGATTGAAACAAAATTAGTCAATGGGTAAAGAATCTCAACAAAAAGTGAACTCTTTTGAACCTCATCCCAAACTTTATCGGGTGGACAATTAAGGCAAGACTCTACGTACACTTTCATGCTGCTTCTCTATCTTGTTTGCATATTGCTTGACCCTGTTTTATAAGCCCTACTAATTGAGATTGGATTTCACCTCACCGATCATCTCCAAACAACGCTTTTACCAGCTTATTTGAGTGCCTGCCGATCGATTTCAAACTGCTTCCTATGCAATCCAAGCCGTATAACAATTAGCTTAAGTGTTGCTATCCAAGTGATCTGGTGGTGGTGATTTCCAGTGTAAAGCAAAATTTGATGGCTCAGGAACCGATCACCCTTACAAACAACTACTGCATATCTCTAACTATTTCACATAGTGTTTCTGACACCGATCGCGGTTGCCAACCGAGTTCTCGTCTAGCTTTGGTAGCATCTACCCGCACACAGCGATCATAGACATAATGAACGCGCTCACGACTTAGGGGTGGTTGCCATTTAAATGTGCGTCCAATTGGATCAAGGATGTTTCCCACAAGTCTTACTAAGGGTTTAGGAACTTCGCAAGGAACTGGAATACCCGTTTCTTTTGACAAAAGCTCAAACATTTCCCTCGTGGTTAAGTCGCCAGCAGAAATAATGTAGTGTTCTCCAATTTTGCCTTTTTCTGCTGCCAGAAGCATTGCTGGTACTAAATCATCTACATGGACAATACCCGTAATGCGATCGCCTCCTACCCACAGTTTCAGCCATCCTTTCAGATATTGCTGTAATACTGTGCCAAAATGCGGATCGTCAGCACCAAAAATTCCCGAAGGCATCACACTAACTACAGGCAATCCTTGGGCAGCAAATTGATCTACCAATTGTTGCGCTGCGTATTTTGTGCGATCGTAGGCAGAGGAAAAGTCAGTTTGTGTGCGTTTAAAAGTTTCATCTACGACTTTGCCGCCAGTATCACCATATATGCCAATTGTGCTGCAATACACAACCTTAGACACGCCAGATTTTTGAGCTACTTCCAGTACAGCGCGGGTTCCCTCTACATTCACTCGCTGCATTTGAGGCTCATTTACTAACCCTAACTCTACATACGCGGCTGTATGAAAAACTGTGTCTACGCCAACCATTGCCTGTAGGAGTGTGTCGCGATCGGTAATTTCTCCATAAATTAACTGCACATTGCAATCGGACAGACGCGCTAAATTACTTGACTTTCGTACTAGAGCAACAACGCTAATGCCAAGCTGTTCTAAAGCTTTTACCAAGTGAGAACCTGTAAATCCATTTGCTCCAGTAACTAGCGCTTTCATATCGTTTTTAGTTGAATACTTACCGTTATTACCGCATTCTTAGCAGAGGAGCAGAGGAGCAGGGGAGGCTTGGGGTCCCCTTTGGGGATCTCGGGGTCCCCCTTGGGGATAAGGGGCAAGGAGGGGAGAGGGTAGCAGAGGAGAAAAATTCTTCGTATTTACTCTTACCTTTGTAAACAGGCAGATTTGAACTCATAAAGCTTTCTCGTAGATGCGGTAAGTCTTATAAATTTTGCCGCCGGATGCTTCGATTAGTTTGCGCGAGGGATAATTATCTTCATAAACCCAAGAAAGTTCAGCGCTTTTATAAGGTTTTCCTTTTTGAATTCCGCCTTGCATTCCTAAATAAATTAAGCCTAAAGGAACCATTTTGCGGCAATATTCTGGTAGTGAACAAACAGCAATAACTCGCCCTTGATCTATTTGACGGCGATACCAAAGAAACTTAAGAATTCCTAGCCAATCTAGTTTTCCTTTGACTTGTTTTAGCGGAATATTATAATCAGGCAAGCCCATAAAAAAGCCGACCATTTCGCCATTGTATTCTGCTACTGGAAACACATCAGGGTCTACTAATGTTTGTAGTTCTCTAGCTTCTTCTATAAATTCTGCTTTGCTACGCGGTGTTGAACTCCAGTTGTTAGTAAAGGCACGAGTAAAAAGGTTATAAAGACTGATGCAATCTTGCTCAAATTCTTTGCCTTTGGTTCTTAACGGGCGAAAGTTAACGCCAGATTTACAAGCAATGCGATAACCTTTTTCAAATTCCTTTGGTAAGGGTTCATCTAAAGGGAAATTATATGCGTAAGCATCCTTGGCTTTATGCCATCCATCACGATCCATAAACTTTGGATAGTATGGCGGATTGTAAGGCATCATCACTAGGGGCGGTGAGTCAAAGCCATCGACTAGAAATAGACAATTGTTGTGGGTAGATAGATCAATTGGTCCTCTGGCAATCGTCATTCCTTGTTCGCGTAGCCACTGACAAGCATTTTCTAGTAGTGCTTGAGCAACGCTAAAATCTTCAATACACTCAAAAAAACCAATTAAACCAATATTTTGATTTTCTCGCTCAATTAATCTTTGATTGACTGCGGCGACAATGCGTCCTACTGCACCTTTATTTTGTTCAGGAGATAAAGCTATAAACTGTTGTAGCTTGCCGTACTGAAGAAAGGGATTACTAGGGTTGAACTGTTTGGCAGTGCTGCTACGAATCGGTGGAACCCAGTTAGGATCTTTGGCATACACTAACTCTGGAACGTCCAAAAACATCTCGCTGTCTGCTTGCGTTTTTACAGCGCGGATTTCAACTTTTGTTTGTTCTAACACCATATTATGAATGCAAAATTATTAATGATGAATTATGCAGCATTTAGGGTTCATAATTCATCATTATTTGTTAAGCACTAATCGTTTGTTTGTACATTAAATCTCTGGTTGCTACCATTCCGTCAACTAAATGATCCATTTCCTGCTGAGTATGCAAGGCATTAACAGTAATCCGCATTCGGGGTTTAGCTATAAACCAAATTGGAGATATCCAAATCCCGTAGTTTTGCATAATTTGTCTAGCAAAGACTTTCGGATTAATTTCTGGTGGTAAAACTACTGGGATAACGTTGGTTTCGCCAATTGCGGCAAAATCATTTTCAAGTAAACGCGATCGCAAGTAGCGCGTATTTTCCTGAAGTTTTTGGACTTTGTGGGGATTCTTACGAACTTGACGGATACTTTCTAAAGCAGCAGCAGTTGTTGGCGGCGGTAGAGAAATTGTCCCAATTGAAGTTGGGGAAACATTCAACAGTGGTTTTAACTCTGCTACATGGCTACTAATCGCCGCTCCTGCGGATGCGGCAAACTTAGAGAAAGTCGTCATAATCAGTGGCACAACGCCCCGCTCGATTGCATAACTTGGCAGAATGCCAAAATGTTCGTATATCCCTCTTCCCGTTGCTCCGATAGCCCCGCTAGCATGAGCTTCATCCATTACTAACACGCTGCCCTCGAAATTACTCAAGACGTTGATCATGTCTGGCAGAGGGGCAATGTCGCCATCCATTGAGAAAACGGCATCAGAAACAACTAAAATGCGATCGTCTGGTCGAGCATGGCGATACAACTTGCGGGATAAGTCTTCTACATCACAATGGCGATAAGCTTTAACTCGCACACGAGGGCTATGTCCAAATACTTTTCCCGAACGAGTTCCGGCATTAACTACAGCCGAAACAATACAGCCATGATTTAGGACATCTGTAAAAATCACAGTTTCTTGAGTGTGCTTAAATCCTGGTACTGGAATTGCCAAGTGACAGAAGGCATCCATTAAAGCTTGCATTGCCATCCAAGCATTTACAAATAACTGCGTATGCGGCAAATGCTTAAACTGTGAAATTTCGTCTTCTAGTTGTTGATGCAGTTCAATTCGTCCACTCAAAACTGAGCATGAGCTATTTGATGTTCCATACTTCAAAATCGCATCAATGGCAGCTTGTTTAACAGCTTCGTCTTGAACTAGCCCTAAAACATCATTCGTGCAGAAGGTAAGAACTGTCTGACGTTTACCTGTAGCTGCGTCTTCAATTTCAACTATATTACCCTGTTTTTGATGACAAATATACTCATCGGGATCTAACCCGCTTTCGTACCAGCGCTGAACATAATCTTTAATAATTTGCACAATCTAACTCCTCTCACCTTTTCCCAGATAGTCTATTGCCTCTGGCTCAACAGTATATTGTTCTAAGCCAGTTATTTGCTATCCAGAGCTAATAAAATGCTGGATAGAAGAAGATATAATAGTGTTTAATAATACATTGGGGCATTGTAGTTGTGCTGGGTATTGAATAAGGTTCTGCATTGGGTAAATTAAAAGATTTGCTGCTAATACAGTTACCTTCATCCGGTGGAACTTTCTGTTATTGGCTCTTGAGAGGATGCGATCGCCTCCCACAAGCGTTCTTGGGTCATAGTCTTAGACAACGTGATAGACTGTTCAAAATCCTGGTTTTCATTGCCTAGCGATTGACTAGATTTTTGCACAAATTGTTCATATTGCCGGACAATTAGCCGTTGAATTGCAATAATCGCTGGATTAATTTCAACATACCGCCGTTGGGGATTAGCTGAGTAGTTTCGTTGCTCACTCTCGATCATTTCAATGTCTTGGGCTAGAAATTTATTTAACACAAAACGCTGAATAACTGGCTCTAGCAATGGTTTGAGGAGTTTAAGAATTGATTTAGGTAGGCGGACTTTGAAAAAGAAGAGGGCGAAAGAGCGACTTTCATTTAATCCTACAGGTAAGCGCATTAAGTACAGAGCAGAAATTCCTTGTAGTGAAGAGTAATAGTGAGGATAGCGATAATTGACAGAGATCGGAAGTGTTGTTATTTGATCAGCGCGATCGCTCAAGCCTAAAAACTGAGCCATGCGACCTTTATAGGAGACATTGTACTCAGCACAGACAGCAGATTGGGTTTCTGTTAAAGAAATTAGCACTGGATCAAACCAGCCTTGCAACTCTTGATGTAGAAAACCATGAAACACATCCATTGTGTTTTCATTACAAATTGAAAAATGAGCCTGAAACTGAGCATTAACAGGAACCATTAACCAGTCGGGCTGCTCAAATTCAGGCATATCGGGTAGTTCGCAAGATTCACATCTGGTAGGATCTCCAGGGAAAATCCAAATTAGATTATATTTTTCTTTGACTGGATAACTGCGGACACAAGCGCGGGGAAGCTTTTGTTTTTCAGGTAGGTAGGGAATATTGACACAGTTACCACTAGAGTTAAATTCCCAGCCATGATAACCACAAGTAAGATGATCGCCTTGGACTTTGCCTTTGTGCAGCGCTACACCTTTATGCGGACAGACATCCTCTAGGGCATGAATTTGATTATTAGTGTCGCGGTAGAGGGCGATCGCCTGTTGCCAAATAGTTACAGGCATAATATCACCAAGCTTGAGAGCGTTTGCCCACCCAACTGCATACCAGTAATTTGGGTTGATGCCAACCTCGCGGACAGCATTTTGAACAGTCTGGCTTGTTAGAGTTGTAGCTAGTTCCATCACCTGTATTTTTATTGCCTGCTGTGACAATATTTAGCTCTTTAGTTTCTCTTAAGTCAATCAATCTGTCAGCACGAGTGCAGCCACCACGCCAACTGTCCACTATCTAAATCTATCTGTTTGATATTATCGTCATTGCTAAAGGTTTGAGTTCTCTAAATTAAATGTTGCACGATTCCAGGTTATTAGTGCTGTTGGTAGCAGGTTCCTTAACAACTATGGCAGGGGGAGTTGTTGCTCCAGTTTTGCCAGAGATAGTGCAACAACTGAATCTTGATCCTGGGTTAGCAGGTAATTTAGTTAGTATGCACTGCTTGACAATAGCCTTATTTGCTCCCCCGTTGGGTATTTTGGCAGACTCAATCGGGCGGATAAGAGTGCTGATTCCCTCGCTGATTCTGTACGCAGTGTTTGGGATAGCAGGCGCTTGGATGCCAAGTTTTTGGCCTTTATTGATAACAAGGGGATTACTTGGTGCAGCCAGTGGGGGAATTGCCGCAGCTAGTTTAGGGTTACTGGGGAGTATGTATGAAGGAGAAAAGCGATCGCAAGCGCTGGGTTACGCCACAAGTACCTTGACAATCACGGGCATTCTTTTTCCGTTGCTGGGAGGTTTAGTTGGTGCAAATAATTGGCAATTGGCCTTTTATCTTTACGGCTTGGGGCTACCTTTAGCAATTCTCGTCAAATTTATTCTTCATGAACCAAAACAAACAAAAGCAACCGCGACAGAATCAAACCACAAACTAAGCGAAGTTTTAGGGCATCCTCTCGCCTTATGGTTATTACTAATCATAGGGCTGGCATCAGTTTCAATGTATGCGGTAGTAATTTATGCGCCTTTGTACTTTAAAGCAACAATTGGTGCAGGGACAATCCTCAATGGTATTATTCTTGCCTCACGAGCAGTTGGGGCAGCGTTTGTATCAGCATTTGTAACTAGAAAGCTATCTCAAAAATTGAGTTTACCTAAAGCAACAGCACTGGGATTTGGACTGATGGGTTTGACAGTGGGGATAATTCCCTTACTACAGCAACTCAACTCAATTTTGCTGACAGCAGTGCTTTTCGGGATAGGATTTGGCATTGTCCTGCCTAATCTTTACAGCGCCCTAGCTAACTTAGCTCCTGCAAAACTACGCTCAAGCGTGTTAGCAGCCGGAACAGGGGCGGGTTTTTTAGGACAGTTCCTTTCACCGATTTTGTTAGCACCTGTACTAAGTTATAGCGGACTGGAAGGAATATTTTATGCAGCAGCCAGTGTAGCTTTTGTGGCAGGGATTTTACTAATTATTCCGCTTAGGCAGACACTGTAGGGATAGGTTTGATCTAACTAAGAAGGAGCTAGGGTAAATCCTAACTCTAGATCTCGTTTAATTTCCCTAACCCCTGATCCCTGATCCCTGACCCCTCATTACTTGATGCTAAATCTCCTGCAAGCCTAATCTCATGTTCCACTGTCAGTCCAGTAAGAAAACTTCGGTCTTCGCTGATGTGGGGAAATTTTAGCTGGGAATCGGGGATGCCCTTTTGTAACTGGCGCTGGCGGAGAATAGCAAAGCTACCCTTAGTCAGAATTCTGAGTCGAGGTGGCGGAATCGTATCACGGCGACTAATTTCGTAGTGGGTGTTGACTTCTTGGAGTCTGCGGTCAAAACTCGTCAAGAATGCTTGAGGATCACTGAGAGTTGTACCAGAAGTTAGTTCAATATTTGCGAGATAACGGGCTGGGAAATCATCTTCTGACAGAGTAATACAGAAATCCTCTAAAGATAAACGAAATTCTTGCTGGAGTGCCTGCATTACCTGAGTGGCGTGAGATTCAGTTGTCTTTTCGGTAGTTGAAGAAATTAGTCCACCACAACGGTGACGAAAGACAATTATCGGAGCTTGTTCGTAAAAACCTAATACCTCAATCACATCGCCAATATCGTAACGGTAGAATCCACCGTAGCTAGTCGTCAGGATGCGATAGCGTTCTCCTACCTTGACTTCGTTTGCCAGTAATGTTTTTGGCTGTTCTAGCTGCCACTGGTCTTCGGGAATAAACTCAAAGAAGCCACTGTCAATTGCGAGAATGCTGCCATCATGATCAAGGTCGTGGTAAATGCTAAACATCCCTTCAGCAGAGGAAAAAACCGCGCCAAAGATCCCCGTATTTCCAAAATAGGCTGGAAATCTCTCAAAGTAAAAATCTGAAGTGCCGCCACGCGCGTTGGCGACAAAAGACAAATCAGACCAAACAAGCTTGGGAGTAAGCCGTCCTTTTAAGTCAAGTATTTCCCGTAGTTGAGCAGCGCGAACTGGGTTTGCTGACCATTGCTGCTCCAATTTAAGCCGGATTTCAGGCTCTAATTCTAGCCAATCGGCAATCGTTCCTTTTTCTAAATCTCGAATTAAGTCTTCCGCATATTTTTCTAGATAGTTACAAGTGCGGAGAATCAGCATCGGAAAATTGGCAAGTATCCCCCGCGTCAATGGTTCGCGTAAGGCGAATAATAGACAAACATAATGGCGAGATGAGCTATCAGCTACCTGGAGAGTTTCGTAGGGATGGGCGAAGAATTGCTTGTAGAGGAACTTGTCCATCTGCAACACACCAGCACTGGCTGGGCCATAAGGGATACCTCCATTGGTACGTCCCCATTGTTGTGTTGAATTGGTAACGAGTAGTTTGCCAAAATGTAAACCTCGTGAATGCAAGGCTTCACTCAAAAAACCGATGCTGGTTAAGGTAGCTTGTCTAACTACATTTTGCGATCGCCTAGTGGTGGGAATGAGTTTTTTCTTGCCAGTAGAACCACTTGTCAGCGTTAGATATACGACTGGTTCCGCCGTCAGGATATTTTGTTCGCCTTGGCAGATGCGCTCAATTAATGGTTCATAGCTGCTATAAGGCAAAATTGGAACTTGCTGCCGAAATTGATCAATTGTTTTGATTTCACTCAGTTTATATTTTTGTCCTAGTTCGGTATTTTGGTGAACCTGCAACAAGTCGCGCAAGAACTTTTCTTGCACTAATGCAGTCTGGCGAGTTTTTTTGACAAAATTTGACTTGGTGAATCTAGCAGCAGCAGTCAAAATCGGCATCACAAATGGCATTAACATCTCCCAATAGTCAGCAACAATGCCTTTAAATCAGCACAAACACATTTGGTAGTTTACTGAACAATTGTCAAGAATTAGAAAAGAAATAAAGCCCGTCTCACTTAACGTCTGCTTCTGGAATAAACCAATTTTAGTGATAATTTAAATTGTGAGAACTCGTAATATCAGTGGATCACACAAGCAATGCCAAAGATGAGGGCGCAAGTCCCACTTAACAGTTCTTGAGTGTCAATCTTGGAGAGTTGTTGACATTTGCAGTTCTTGAGTAGAACCTCAAACCCAAAGACAGCGTCACACGAGGATTTGGTATGACTAAAATAAGCAAAATTCTACCAAACCTTTATCAGATCGGGCTTAGTGTTTTAGTAGTAACAGCATTCCTGAGTCTCAAATTCCTGTTCAGCAAAATTATGGGTACAGGAAATGAAGCTGATATCTTGCCCTTGGCAAAACACTACGCTGATCCTAGCTGGATTCCAGGCGACTGGTATCTTAACCAGCCAGCTAGTTATCGACTGCTATTTGAAACCCTGTTTGGCAGGCTAATCGTAGTCTGGGGATTCCTCGCCACTGCTGTAGTAGGGCGGCTAATATCTTATGTACTGATTGCTTTAGGGTTAGTGCTTATAGGTCGGAAACTCGGTCTTAACTTAACTTTAATTTTGCTGGCTGTGGGACTGTTTCTATACACAAATCGTTACCAGGGAGTTGCTGCATCTGAATCGATAGTAGGTAAACTTGAACCCAAATCGTTCGCTTACGGTTTGGTATTGCTGGCAATTAGGCTGATGCTGGAGGGTCATTATCGCCCGATGGCTTTATTGTTAGGACTAGCAACTTCATTCCATGTTTTGGTAGGCGGCTGGACGTTTCTCATAGTGCTGGGATGGCTAGCACTGAGATGGAATCGGCTGCATGGTATCCGCAACTTTGCGTTGATTGTTTTACTTTACCTAGCAGGTAGCGTATTTGCGATTCAACCAGTGCTAGGACAGTTGTTTACTAAGCTGCCGCCAAGTCCAGTAACTCCGTCTTATGTTTATGTCTTTCTGCGATTGCCTCACCACCTAAACCCGCTATCGTGGCACTCAGACTGGTGGATAAAGCCTACAGTTTACCTGTTGGTGTTGGCTTTCAGTGTTACCCTGATTTGGCGACAGCGACTGACAGACAAGCTATCAGAACAATATACAGCGCGGATAGAGTTGGCTGAATTTACCTTACTTAGTCTAGTACCGTTTATTCTGGGACTTGCGATCGCTCCTATTGATACTGAAGGCAGTTTCTTACAGTATTACCCCTTTCGGCTGGGCGACGTGATGCTAACGATCAATACCTGTTTACTACTCGCTTGTGCTTTGGAGCGAGCTTTTAGAGATCGTGGCAAAAAAGTGTTAATAATAGTCTGTATTGTGCTACTAAGCGGCAGGTGCAGCATTCAGGCTGTAACCTTTCAAAAGCAATTCCTGGGTTTATATAAGTTTCCTAAGCTAGATCCTGAATATAAAGCTTTGTGCAATTGGGTTCGCACCTATACGCCGACTACTGCCACTGTGGTGTCTCCCCCTGTAGATATGGTTGACTTCACCTGGTTAAGCGAACGCCCAACTATTGCTAAGTTAAAACTACTACCTCAAGCTAAGGCTGGCATCTTGGAATGGTATCAGCGTCTAAGTGACTTAAGCAGTGAATCACCTTGGCCAACAAAAGATCGCACAAAAGACAGCAGGCGTGAAATTGGGCGATCGCTAACCAATGGCTACAATCAGTTGACAACTGCCCAAGCTGATGCCTTGATGACTAAGTATCAAGCAACTTATTTTGTGACTGGCGTTGAACATCAACTAGACTTACCAAGCGTTTACTCTAACTCCCGATTTGTCGTCTACAGCAGGAAAACTTGACACTAATGAGCGCAAGTTAAGCAAAGTGAAAACTACTCTATTATATGTATTTTACCCACTAGCAACGCCTGAGTTTTGGCAATAACTCAGCTTAATCATCTGCAAGCCTAAATTCTTGCTCCATGACGAGTCCACCAAGAAAATCTCGGTCTTCGCTAATATGAGGAAATTTTAGTTGAGAATCTGGAATACCTTTTTGTAATTGACGTTGGCGGAGGATAGCGAAGCTACCAGGAGCTAGAATTCGCAATCTTGGGGAAGGTACTTGATCTGGGCGTTTAACGCCATATGAAGTGTGAACTTCACTTAAAGTGCGGTCAAAGCTGGCTAGAAAGGCTTGAGGATTACTCAACTTTTCACCAGAAGCGAGTTCAATATTAACAAGATAGTGAGCAGGAAAATCATTCTCAGACAAAGTAATACAAAAATCTTCTAATCCTACGTTGAATTTTTGTTGGAGGATTTGCATTACTTGAGTCACATGAAACTCAGTTGTTTTTTCAGTCGTTGAAGATAACAACCCACCGCGACGATGACGAAATACAAGTAAAGGAGCTTGTTCATAAAAGCCGACCACTTCCACAACATCGCCAATATCGTAACGATAAAAACCACTATAGTTTGTCGTCAAAATTCGATATCGTTTTCCTGGTTTGACTTCAGTTGCTAGTAGTGTTTGAGGATGGTCTGCCTCCCATTGCTCTTCAGAGATAAACTCAAAAAAGCCACTAGCGATCGCTAAAATGCTGCTATCGTCATTCAAAGCATGGTTAATGCTAAAAGTACCTTCTGCTGATGAATAAACTGCACCAAATCCTGGTGTATCTTCAAAGTAGGTAGGGAAGCGTTGAAAGTAAAAATCTGATGTACCGCCACGTGCAGTGACAAAAAAGGATAGATTTTGCCAAGCAAGTTTTGGCGTAAGTCGTCCTTCTGATTTTAAGATTTCTCGTAATTGCCTAGCTCGACGTGGATTAGCTGATAAGCGCCGTTCTAGTTTTACTCGAATCTCTGGTTCTAGTTTCAACCAGGTGGCTATAGTTCCTGTTTCTAAATCTGAAATCAAGTCTTCGGCGTACTGTTCTAAATAATTGCAAATTCGCAAAACCAGCATCGGAAAGTTTGCGCCAATTCCACGCATTGCAGGATCTTGTAAGGCAAATAGTAAGCAAATATAGTGACGGGTAAGGCTATCAGCTGGTTTCAGAGTTTCGTAAGGGTGCGCGAATAGTTGCTCATAGAGAAACTTACCCATACGCAAAACACCCACACTAGCAGGTCCGTACTCAATACCGCCACTGGTACGCCCTAGAAGTTGCACAGAGTTAGTTGCTAGTAATTTACCAAATTGCAGCCCTTGTGACTCTAGCGCTTCATTTAAAAAGCCAATGCTGGTTAAATTAGCTTGTCGCAAAGAGTTCTGAAATTGCCGCGTGACTGGAATTAGCTTTTTTGTGCCAGTCGAACCACTGGTGAAGTTCAGGAAAACAACCGGATTAGGTGTCAAAATATTTTTTTCACCTTTGGTAATGCGCTCAAGATAGGGTTCGTAACTGCTGTAAGGTAAAACAGGAATGCGATCGCGAAACGAATCAATAGTTTTAATCTCGCCTAATTTATATTTGCGACCTAACTCAGTATCTCGGTAAGCTTGCAGTAAGGAAAACAAAAACTGTTCCTGCACAGCCTCTGGATGACGAGTTTTATTTACAAAGTCTGCCTTGACAGAGCTAGCTACAGCAGTCAAAAGTGAAAGTAAAATTGCCATTATGGGCTTATATTAAGTCAGAACAAGTGGACTAAAGATTGATTAAACTGCAATAGGTGGTGTTGAGGAGAATTTATGCTTCAATCAAACAGTGCAGGGGTTGGAGTCGCCTGTTTTATCTTGGCGTTTGTCTTGGCTAGTTTAGTTGAATATTGGCTACATCGCTTGATGCACGTCTCGCCTAAAATTGGAGAACGTCACCGAGATCATCACCGCCGGAATGAGGGACAAGGCGTGGTGTGGGAATTTCGGGATTATGTCAGGGGTAGCCTGATAGTCATGCTACTTATGTTTTTCTACTCTTGGGTAGCTGGCATTGGCTGGTTTTTAGGGGCATTATTTTTTGCTGCTTTTTCAGCTTATGCTCATCAACTACAGCACGAAAACCCGACTAAGTGCTTTTGGATGAAAATGCCTGTTCATTATGTTCATCACAAATACGGGATGTGGCATCATAACTTTGGTTTAGCCGTAGATTGGTGGGATCATGTATTTGGAACTTACAAGCCTGTGGAATGGCTGACAGAAGAAGAACTTAGTCAACCAGAAAGAGGGCGTTGGGAACTGCGCTGGTGGTAAGGAGCTTTCTTAGCGGAGGAGCAGGGGAGCAGGGGATATTACTTGCTATTAGCCACTTTCTTAACTGGACTATAGCGACATAGAAACTTTTTCATTTTTACCGCATAGTAAGGAGTTGTAGTGTTATCGTTCGTAAAACGCTGCAAGTTTTCCTAATTTTGGTGTGAGTCTAGGAGAATTAAGTTTGAGCTACTTACAAGAAGCAAAAGTCTACTTTGCTGCCTGTCATCAACATCCGATTAATCAATTTCTGCATCACTTGACTAACGTACTAGCGATCGCTGCCGTTGTCTTTTTGTTCTACGATTGGCGGTTGACACTGATTTGCCTCGTGCTAACCCAAGTTTTTGCAATCGGTGGGCATTTAATATTCGAGAAAAATCAACCCGCTTTTGTCAAGTATCCAGTCTGGGTTACTATTCCTACCTCGATGCAATGGTCTTTCGAGAGATGGTTTGGTTTGCGTCAATTCTGGAACTATTTTAAGCACAAAACCGTTCAACGCTCTTTGTAGCCATTAAAAGTTAGCTTGATGTAACCCAGGCAATAAAATTTCTATTACATTACATTAAGCTGATGGCTAAAAGCCTGTAGCCGCTATTTTTCCATATTTACTTATTGACATTAAGGACATTTCATGTATCAAGGTTTAGCAGTCATTGATGCCGATGCCCACAAGCTAGAAAATCCCCTGGTAATGCGGGAGTACATAGAACCGGAGTATCGCGATCGCATTGGTTTAGTGATAGATGCTCTAGGCGACCAAAGAGCGCGGATCGTAGACTTTAATCCGGCAACAGGTAAAAACGACTTTATGCGGATGTTCCCGCAGCCACAAGGCATGGGAAAAGGCGGCTTTCGCAACTTGCATCCAGATACAACTTTGGGCGCAATGTTCAATCGCCAACGGATTCAACACATGGATCAAGAAGGCGTTGATGTCCATGTAATTTACGGCACGCTTAATTTGATCTTCTCTAGCATTTTAGATAAGGATCTTGCGATCGCTTTGTGTCGTGCCTACAACAGCTACATGGCTGATGATTGTCGGGGATATGACAACCGCCTGAAGCCGATTGGTGTATTACCTCTTCAAGACGTAGATGCGGCTGTTGCTGAAATGCACCGTTGCGTTAATGAACTCGGCATGATTGGTGTCGCGGTTGCGCCAAATATGCCAATTCCGCACCCGAAAGCGCCCCAGGCTTTTCCTGATATTCGCTCTTGTAAGACGATTAGCCATCCTGACTTTCGCCCGATTCTCCAAGCTGCTGTAGATTTAGATATTGGGCTAGGCATTCATGGTGGCCCAGGTTCTTATATGGTGGGTGGCATTTCTGACTACACGGAAACCTTTGTCCTTACCCACATTTTTGTGCAGCGTAACCAGCAACAGCTAGCAATGGCGCGAATGGTGTTTGATGGCGCATTTGAGCAATTTCCCACTCTGCGGGTAGGATTTTTGGAAGGTGGCTGTGGTTGGGTTCCCGATCTCGCCCATGCCTTCCACGAACATTGGGAAAAGCGCATCCGCGACTTTGACCCCAAGCATCCCTATCGCCCTTCTTTAATGGAATTCACCAAACTGATGATCCAAGAAAGAGGGACTCACGACAATTTCAACTTGATTAGTCAAGCGAAAAATTTATTTGATTTGATGTGGAATGCGAAACATGATCCCAGTCAGATCAATGACGAAAGCTTGTATGAACATTACGATTTGCGTCACCGCGATCCGATGGAATACTTTGAACGCGGTCAAATCTTTACTTCGTTTGAATCAGACGATCCAGGCCCTGCTTATCTCCCTGTTGCTATGGGTGAAACAGGTAAGCGTTTAGCTTGCTTCTCTGGCGATTATGGTCACTGGGATGGTGTACTGCATAACTGTGTCAAAGATGTAGCTGATGGCAATTATGACAGAGAGTATTTAGAGATGTTGCTTGGGGGTAATGCTCTAGATTTATACGGCGATCGCCTGCGCCAATCATTACCTGCTAACCTGACTGCCCAAGCAGCAAGTGTAAACAGTATCGTTAGCTAATCTCGCAAGGATTTAGCTACAAAGTTTTGCTGCCAACATCGCCTAAAACACGGTGTTAGGCAGCAATATCTCCTAAAAATGCGCTCGCAAATAGATATGTATTCAAAAACGCTAGCAAATAATCCTCAGATAGATTTGGTGAATCGTGTAGATTTGTATTTGTGAACACAAGCTAGCTTAAAATCAAAATAATTCTGCGGTAGGATTTGTGTGAAACGGCAGGAGTTAATTTTTGAATTCGCCCAGGCAAAGTAAACATAAATATAATCAACCCTAGACTGTTCTCGTGTATGGGAAGGTCTTTTCAGTTTATTTAGACCTGCCTAATTTAATTAGTGTGAGGATTGACGAAGATAATGCGAGTTTTACTTTTATATCCCCTTTTTCCTAAATCATTCTGGTCTTTTGACAAAGCAATAGAACTGATTGGCTGCAAAGTTACGCTTCCTCCTCTAGGGTTAATTACAGTAGCAGCTATACTGCCTCAAAGTTGGGAGTTTCGCCTAGTTGATCGCAATGCTCAGTTTGAAACTGAAGCTGACTGGAATTGGGCAGATGTAGTCATAATTTCGGGGATGATTGTCCAAAAACCCGATATGTTGCACCTAATCCGTGAAGCGAAGGAGCGCGGCAAATTAGTAGCCGCGGGTGGTCCTTATGTAACGTCAGTACCCCAAGCAGCGCAGGAAGCAGGGGTAGACTTTCTGATTTTAGATGAAGGCGAGATTACGCTGCCAATGTTTGTTGAAGCTTTGGAGCGGGGTGAAACTAAGGGTGTATTTACAGCCGGAGGTGAGAAGCCGGATGTAACTTCTACACCGATTCCCAGATTTGATCTGCTGGATATGAAGGCCTACCTCGAAATGTCGGTGCAATTCTCGCGGGGTTGCCCTTTCCAGTGCGAGTTCTGCGACATTATTGTGCTTTATGGACGTAAGCCGCGCACCAAAACACCCGCCCAGATAATAGCAGAATTGCAAGCTCTTTACGACTTAGGCTGGCGGCGCTCTGTTTTTATGGTGGATGACAACTTCATTGGTAACAAGCGCAATGTCAAGCTGTTACTACGTGAACTTGGCCCTTGGATGGCAAAGAATAAATACCCCTTCCGCCTAGCGACTGAAGCTTCGATAGATTTAGCACAAGATGATGAATTGTTGGAATTGATGGTTGCTGCTAATTTTGGGGCTGTATTTTTGGGCATTGAGACACCAGACACCGATAGCCTAGCACTAACTCAGAAATTCCAAAATACGCGCAATTCTTTAGTGGAATCTGTGCAGAAAATCAATCATGCCGGATTAAGTGTGATGGCTGGGTTTATTCTAGGCTTTGATGGGGAAAAAGCAGGCGCAGGCGATCGCATTATTGACTTTGTAGAAGCGACATCTATCCCCAAAGCAATGTTTGGTCTGTTACAAGCATTACCCAACACAGCACTATCAAAGCGACTTCAAAAGGAAGGTCGTTTACTAGAGGATAGCTTTGAAACCTCTGGACATCAAATGACGCTGACTAACTTTATTCCCACTAGACCGCCTGAAGAACTAGCGCGTGAATATGTTAACTGTTTTTGGGAACTTTATGAACCCAGCCGTTATCTATCAAGAGTATATCGGCACTTTATGGGCATGAAGCCAGCGCCCCACAAAGCGCCATTTCGGATGTTTGAATTAGTTGAACTTAAGGCAGTATTAACTATTTTCTGGCGACAAGGAATTAAGCGTAATACCCGCTTTCAGTTCTGGCAGCAGTTATTTTCAATTATGCGGCATAATTCAGGCGTGTTTGTACCTTACTTGAGCAATTGCGCTTTAATCGAACACTTTATCGACTATCGCCAAGTTGTGCGCCAAGAAATTGAAGGGCAATTAAATGAATATCTAGCAGGAGTAGCCAAGTTTAATCAGCATGAGGTAAAACCTGTTAGTGGATTTAGTCCAGCAGTTTCAGAAAGAATTGCGAGTTAAAATTGCATATATCTTTGTAACATCATTTCTGTGGTTTCACTTGCTCGTAAAAACCTGCTTGAAGACATCCCTCGCTTTCTTGTAGCTCAAGCAGGGATTATGTTTGCCGTTAGCCTAGTCACAATTCAAACAGGGATCTTCGCTGGCTTTACTCGTTCTACTACTCAATTAATTAACAATTCTGATGCTGATCTTTGGGTGGCTTCAGAAAGCTTGGTACACACTGATTTAACACTGCCAATTCCCTTAACAAATTTAGTTCAGGCTCAACGAGTGGGAGGTGTAACACGAGCAGAAGCGCTAATTGTTAGAGGCGGTATCTGGCGACACTCACAAGGCGAAATTACTCCAGTAAGAGTAATCGGATTTGATCCCAAAGGAGAATTATTTGCACCAAAAAATATTATTCAAGGAAGCTTAAGTGCGCTAGAGCAGCCCTATACAACAATAGTAGATATTACTAACTTCAGTTCGCTAAATGTAAACCGAATCGGTGAAACGGTTGAAGTTAGCTCTTTACCCGCAAAGGTAGTCGGTTTAACCAAAGGAAACCGCTCAATTGCCTCGAATCCTTTTATGTTCACTTCCCTAGAAAGTGCCAACGCTTACTCAAATTCTGGTCAAACTTCCAATTTGTCGTGCAAATTACAAGCAGGCTCGACAGACCTTCAGTGTAGTAATACTTATATAGATCAAAGTAAAAATTCTCTACCTACGCCAAAAAAATTAGCCGCATCAGATTTAATAACTTATGTTTTAATTAAAGCCAAGCCTGGCGAAGATTTACAAGCACTTAAGCAGAAGTTAGAAGCAGCTCTACCAAATACTCGTGCTTTCACTCGTAGCGAGTTAGCAAAAAAAACTCAAAACTTTTGGCAAAAGCGAACAGGAATTGGATTTCTGCTAGGTTTAGGTGCAGCAGTGGGAGTAATTGTGGGAGTAATTATTGTTGCTCAGATTCTTTACTCCTCAGTATCTGATCATTTGCAGGAATTTGGGACGCTCAAAGCGATGGGCGCGTCTGATTGGGTGATTTATGGTGTAATTATTGAGCAGGCGCTGTGGATGTCGGTTTTAGGTTATTTACCTGGTATTATTTTGTGCTTTGGTGTGGGAGCTTGGACTTTTGCAACTCAAGGTATTCTAATTTTAATTACACCAGTAGCTGCGATCGCGGTTTTTGGAGTCACAATTTTAATGTGTGTCGGTTCCGCAGTTTTTGCTATTCAAAAAGTAACCAAGCTTGATCCAGCGATCGTTTTTAAGGCTTGAGGGAGAAAGGGGTCAGGGGTTAGGGGTTAGGGGTCAGGGGTCGGGAAAATATTAATCACTAGCCGCTTACCACTCATCACTTATCGTCCCTGCTCCCCCGCTTGACATTAGCTTACAGGTGGTTCTTCGCCTTCATAATACATTGGAGGCTCGATTGCAAAGTTGTTAAGCAACCCAGCTTCATCTACGACAAAGCCGTCTGTAGTAGTAAAACCCTCTCCTTCCTCTTTTTCTTGCTCTTCAAAAGCTTCTAGCTGATGTACGCTCTCTTCTGTAGGAGCATTTGACGGAATTATGGCATCAGGAGCATTGATTAATGTTGGATCTTGTGCTAACTGAACTCCAATGTGGTCATCTCCGGGCGCACCTCTTCCGGGTTCAGCTTCGGATGGATCTTCTGGTAGCACTGTATTATTTGGTTCATTAGACATAGAATATATCCTCAGTTTTGCTTTTAAAGATTTAAGCGCGGTTTTTTGGGGTGACTTCTGGAATAGCTAGAAATTAAATTTGCTAATCAGCTATTGAAGTTTTTATGAAGATACCCCGATTGGTATCAAGCTTGTCTCTTTCGAGGGGATTAAATTATAACCACAGCAGGCAGAAATTTAATCAGCCTAGTCTCAAAGCTATGCTCTAACAGGACTTGCCTGTTAGAGATCGCCTAACAATCATTCTTTGGGAGTTAAGCCACCTAAAACTGCTGCAACTCCTAATGCGGCAACTGCCAAAGCGCCCCACTTAATTGGTGGATTCCTTTCAAACCAATCAGTCAAACTTGGTATTGTCAAGTTACCAAAATCTCCCTCAATGCGATCGTGCGCTGGCACAGGCTCATAGAGATTATCTGGTGCGTCTTCTGACTTTGGTTCAGTTGTGCGCTGCAAGGGGAAGCCAACGAGCAGCAAAATGTTATCCACTAGCCCGGGTGAAAGCCGTTGCAGCACATCTAATGCTCTGCCAACATCCCCAACAATGAAGTCACGAGTTGGATGTTCGGCGACATAAACAATAGCATCGGTAACAAGGCTCGGCTGGTAGTATGGCGGTATCCCTGTTGGTTTTACGCCTAACTTTGTGCGTCCATTGTTGTAAAAAGGTGTATTGATGACGGCTGGCTTGATACTTGTCACACTGATGGGTAATCCTTCATGTTTTAGCTCGACGCGCAAAGCTTCGAGGAAACCTTCTAAACCATGCTTTGCTGTAGAGTAGGGACTTTGTAACGGTAATGCCCGCCTGCCTTCCATTGAGGAAATGTGGATCAGCGCCCCGCGCCCCTCACGTTTAAGATGAGGTAGTGCCGCCATTGCGCCGTATACCTGCCCCATGAGGGTAACATCAATAATGCGCTTAAATTCTTCTGGTGTAATGTTGTCGAAAGGAGCAAAGACACCAGTAGCGGAGGAATGTACCCATGTATCAAGTCGCCCGTATACTTCGACTGTTTTGTCTGCGATCGCTTTTACCTGCTCAAAATCGCTCACATCAGCGACTATATAAGTTGCCTCGCCTCCAAGAGAGCGAATTTCGTCTACTAAGGACTCTAACCCCGATTGGCTTCGCGCAGAGACAACTACTTTTGCTCCAAGCTTTGCGAATCGAAGGGCTGTATCACGCCCAATCCCACTGGAAGCGCCAACGACGGCGACAACTTGCTGATTAATTGGTTTAAGTTGTGTCACTGCTACTCCTTAAAATTATTCATTACAAATTTTTTACCTTCACAGGAAAGGTAATTTAGAAAAGTTTGCTGCGGTTGAGTGCAATTACGTAAACTTTTATTAACTAAATTAATGCAGCTTAAGTTGTGCTTACATCAGTCGTAGGGTTGACAGCAAAGATAAATGCGATGCCCAAAGTCAGCAAAGACATTTTTAGCTCTTCACAAAATAGAGATTTTTAAGATGTCTGCATAGATGCAGCAGGCAACGAAATATTGTAAGTTTACAGGACTTGCGATCGCTTCCTTTTTAAGATGAATTAGGGGATCAACCGATGCCGAAATTATGGTAATTGTGTTAATGATACGTAATTTTTAATTTAATCAAGCTTAAATATTTAGCTTCACAAAGACTTTAAATAATAGCGGTATTTTTGCCGTTGACTTTATCAAAAATTTATATCGTAATTTTAGTTCTGGATCTACTCTATTTATTAAAGCCTAGTAAATAATCTTATTTCCTCACCGCAAATAATGATTTTTATTGCCGTGTCCTGCACAACGAGGACATGAGGCTTTTGCTTTCAATATATTAAAAAATTATGTAGAAACCTACGGTTTTTACTCAACAAAATAGGGAGCCAAAATAATGGCGAATAAGACTGGAACTCCTGGCAACGATACTCTCACAGGTACAGCATCTGCTGATCAATTATTTGGATTAGCTGGCAACGATAGTTTACTTGGGTTAGGTGGCAACGACAGACTTGAGGGTGGAGGTGGCAACGATACTCTAGACGGTGGTATTGGTATTGATACTTTGATTGGGGGAACTGGTAATGATCTCTACCTCGTTGACAACATTAATGACACTGTTACCGAAGCTACTAATGCAGGTGTAGATACTGTTGTGTCTTCTATTAGCTATACGTTGGGTAGTAACTTGGATAACCTGACGCTGACGGGGAATGGCACGATCAATGGTACAGGCAACAGCCTGAATAACATAATCACTGGTAATGACGGTAGCAACATTCTTAGAGGGGAATTAGGTAATGACACCCTAGATGGCGGTAGCGGTACAGATACTCTATATGGCGGCGATGGAGACGATGTCCTGCTTAATTATATTGTATCCTACGACGACTACAACTACAGCGAGAGCGAAATTCTATATGGCGGCGACGGCAACGATACTCTGTACGGCGATCCATATGGTCGTGAAAATCCTTTTGATCGCTATGACTACACGGGTGATACTCTGTATGGCGGTAATGGGAACGATACTTACATCCTTGTTGGATCTCCAGATACCATTACGGAGGCTACAAATGCAGGTATAGATACCGTTGTGGTTTCTTATAGCTATAGGCTAGACGACAACTTGGAGAATTTGACGCTAACAAGGAATACCTTCTTCAGCAGCAGTGATGGCACAGGCAACAGTCTTAATTAACACAATCATTGGTAATGTTGGTACCAACTTCCTTAGAGGGCTAGCAGGCAACGACAACCTCAATGGGGGAGCAGGTGATGATGTCTTGTTTGGTAGTTCTGGAGGTGTTGGGGAGAGGGATACACTAACTGGCGGGGTAGGAAGTGACATATTCTTTCTCGGAAATACCAACGAGGTTTTCTATGATGATCGCAATAGAGCAGCTGCTGGTAGGGGTGATTATGCCTTAATTACTGACTTTAATACCACCGAGGATTTTATTAAGCTTAATGGACTCAGGACTGATTACCGCCTAGCTGCTTCTCCTACTGGTTTACCTGGAGGTACAGCAGTATATCTTAACAAACCCGGTACTGAGCCAGATGAACTAATAGCGATCGTCCAAGGCAGCACAGGTCTGAATCTTAATGGTAAATACTTTAGGTTTAGTGAGTTTGACCTTGTTGACCTCAATGGCACCAACGGCTTTCAGATTCGAGGCACGCCATCGCGTTATGCATCAGGGATAGATTCAGTCAGTGATGCGGGTGGTATCAACGGCGATGGCTTCGATGACCTTTTGATCAAAGAGGGTGGCTATTATAGTGGTACAGCATATGTAGTCTTTGGTAAGGCAGGTGGCTTTGGTGATGGCTTCAACCGCTTTGAGATCAACGGCATATCTACATCTAATAATGGTTCAGTCTCTGTCAGTAATGCAGGCGATATCAATGGTGACGGTTTCGATGACCTGCTAATCGGAGAGCCAGATGGTGGAAATAGTCAATATTCATATGTAGTGTTTGGTAAAGCAAGTGGCTTTGAAACTAGCCTTAATGTCTCTACACTCAATGGCACTAACGGCTTTAAGATTAACGCTTCAAACTTGTCAATCAGTGAGGCAGGCGATGTCAACGGTGATGGCTTCGATGACATCATTATCGGGGATTCTACTCCCAACGGCTATGATGGCCCTGGACAAAGTTATGTGGTCTTCGGCAATGCGGGGGGCTTTGATGCCAACCTTGATCTTTCTACCCTCAACGGTAACAACGGCTTTAAAATTAATAATGGCATTAATTTCTCAGGCGGTAATGTCAGTGAGGCAGGCGATGTCAACGGTGATGGCTTCGATGACATCATTATCGGCGATGTAGTTGCTGACCCTAATGGTCAAAATAATGCTGGACAGAGTTATGTAGTATTCGGTAAGGCGGAGGGGTTTGATGCCAACTTTAACCTTTCTACCCTCAACGGTAACAACGGCTTTAAAATTAATGGCATTAATGCTAATGACTTATCAGGCAGTCCGATCAGTTCTGCGGGTGATGTTAATGGCGATAGCTTCGATGACCTCCTGAGCGGCACTAGGGGCGCTGGCGAGAGTTATGTAGTGTTCGGTAAGGCAGGGGGTTTTGGCACTAACCTCAACCTCTCTACACTCAACGGTACTAACGGCTTTAAGCTTAACGTCTCAGGCTATTCAGCTAGTGGGGCAGGCGATGTCAACGGCGATGGCTTTGATGACCTACTGTTGGGGGTTAAGGATGCTGTTGCAAACAATCAATCTGGGGCTGGCAAAAGTTATGTTGTTTTTGGCAAGGCAGTAGGTTTTGGGGCCAGCTTCAACGTCTCTGCCCTCGATGGCAGCAATGGCTTTGTAATTAATGGCACGGACGCAGGGCAGCAGTCAGGTGGTTCTGTTAGTTCAGGAGGAGATGTCAACGGCGATGGCTTTGATGACATCATCATTGGGGCTGGTGTGACTGGTTACAGTACGGATAGCTATGTAATCTTTGGTCGTGACTTTACCAATAGAGTTACTAATGCTGGCACAGCAGGTAATGATACTCTCACTGGCACTGCTGGCGACGACATCTTGATTGGTGGCTTGGGTAATGATCGCCTTATTGGTGGTGCAGGTATTGATGTCCTTATCGGCGGTGCTGGCAATGATACCCTCAACTTCGGCGCAACTGACAGACGCAGCAACGGCGGCAGTGGCGTTGACACTTTACGCATTGACGGCAGTGACAGTATCGACCTAACTACCATCTCCAATAATAAATTCACTGCTTTCGAGATTATTGATATCACAGGCAGGGGCAATAATAGTCTGGCATTCACGCGCCTTGATGTGTTGGATTTATCAGATACAACTAACCGCTTGATTGTCAACGGTAATGCTGGTGATAAAGTGACATCAACTGCACAAGGCTGGACAATTAGTGGCACAACGACTGTAGATAGTGTCCTCTACAGACAGTATACGGCTGGTGCAGCGACGCTGTTGGTGGATGCAGACATTACGCAGACGACGATTAGCTAAAATTTGCCTGCGCTGGAAGAAGTCCGTCAGTTCGCCAGGGGTTTAAACCCCTGGCTGATAGCAAAAGTCCTCTTAAGAGGACTGAAAAAGGAGTTGATAAAATGGACTTCAGCTATTAGCTTAATTGAGTTTCCGGCGGACTTTGCTTGCTAATGGGCGATCGCATTTTATTTGCTTAATTTCAACCCAAACAAAAATCGCGATACATTATTGCGTTTCACTAACAACTCATACACAAATATCGTTGCTATTAAAGAGGCGGTACTGATCACAAAAAACTTCGCCATTATGCTGATATTCCAATGCACAACGTAAAACGCGATCGCGACAACAATAGTTTGGTGCAGAATATAGAACGGATACGATGCCTGAGTTCCTGAGTTGCATATTGCAGCACTGAGTTATTGAAATTTAAGTATCTTCTGGCTAAACCCAGTAGCGCAACTATCCACAACCAACAATTAATCCCACGAAACATTTGATACAAGATATATCCTAGCGAGTAGCCGCGATTTGGGATAATCTCACTTATCAATAATTGCAAAAGAACCGACATTGAAGCAATTGCCATTATCAAAGTAATTTTTAAGTGCTTGTCTATAGCTTCTCCAAATCTTGCATCGGCACAAATAATATAGCCGTAGATAAAGTACAAAAAGAAGTTAGCCCAATCATTATAGAGATTCTGGAAACCAGGCCATTTAGGGCGTAAAACTCCTTCAATAATGGCAAGCGGTATGGCAAGCAAAAATATCGCTCCAGGTTTTTCTAAGAAAATAGCTAGCTTTGTAATTGAGTTTTTAATAGCCAGTTGCTTCAGATACAAAAAAAGCGGCAAGGCAATCAAAGAAAAGACGAAAAGATAAATAATGAACCAAAGATGTCCCCATTCAAAATTTCCTTGAGGACGGATTCCATTAAAAAACTGTGGATAAAATTGAGTGTAAGATTTTTGATAGTTTGAATTACTTAAAAGTCGGTAATAAACTTGGGGCGGGATGATTACTAAAGTACCAAATAAAAAGGGAATAAAAAGCCGCTTAAATCGTTCTGTTACATACTCGCCTGCTGTGCGAAATGAAAGTGTAAACCATGTAGCACATCCTGAAAGAAGGAATAAAAGCGGCATATGCCATTGATGTACAAATAAGACAAAGCATTTCATCTCAATACTTGAGCGGTTATTTTTGATGTAGAATTCTCCTAATTCTCCAGTATAAAAAACTGCTGCTGTGTGGAAATAAAGCAGCAAGAATACTGCAAGTACCCTAAGCCAATCTAAATCGTAGCGCCTTTGAGATTTAGTTTTCACGGCGGCTATTGGCTCAACTTGGTTCATACAAACTGTTGAGATGTAAATATTTCAATCGCACACATTGTAAAGCGATAATTGGATAAACTGCGATCGCATTTAAGGTGCAGATACGGTTTCAACTCCATTTACTTTAGCGCGATATTTATGCTTCAACAGTCTTCCCCAAACCTGATTGTAGGGATGAACAAGCGATGTAATATGAGCATTGGTGTAAATTGGGCGTTCTTCGTTAGCCCATTTGAACAAACTGCCTTCAAGATTATATACGTGGGAAAATCCCGCTTGTTTTAACTGTTGAGCAATTCTGGCGCTGCGATAACCGACAGAGCAATATACGGCGATGGGTGTATCTTTTGATTCTGCCGACACTACCAAGTTAGAATGATAAAGATCAATGCGTTGTGCATTTCTCAAATGGCTTACTACATACTCCGCCTCAGTCCGTGCATCGAGTATAATCGGCTGCGGTTTGAGAGGATCTTCTAACCAGCCTGCCAATTCCTTAGTTGTAATCCACTCGACAATGGGAAATTTGCGGCTAGTAAGACGCTTGATAACTTTGAAAGCAAGCGATCGCAGCATGAAAGACACTAGCTAATTTCCTAAAATCAAAAATAGTTTACTTACGCCATTAATAATATTACTGCTAATTGGCATACTAAATTAAAATTCTGCTTCAACCGATGCCTAAATACTTGTTGCGAAAAGTCTAATGAGCAGTTACTACTCAGAATATAGAAAGATAACTTGATTACAATTAATAATTTACCCTAAAAACTGATGTTCGATTTCAATGCCTTAGCTGATTTTTCACGCGCCAACTGCATCAGCATTTGTGCATTTTTAGTTCCCGCTAACTTAATTGCTACTCTGCTGGCAATAATTCCTATAGTTCTTCGCCGTCCGCCTGTTAAAGTGTGGAAAGCGGCTGGAATTGGTAGCATTTTTGCTGTATTAATGCTCTACCACGTATTTACTTGGTTCATGATTGGCATAGTCATGGTTCCCACTTACATCCTCCTCTGTCTTGGAAGCATCTGTCTTTTCACCAATATAGTAGCGATCGCTTATAACTATAAATTCACTTTTTCTGAAACAAGCTTAATTACAATTAATTATTTTTAATATCTAATCTTTACGAATAATAACTATTTTTACTTCCACAAACTAAAATTTATATTAAAAATCAAGTTAACCTTTAACTCTTTTACTTATTAAAAGATTGACATAAAGCTTTGGTTACTAAAATTTTATTTGTGAAAATATTTAATACATTTTTATTAGTCTTGTTCAGTTGTTTTGGCTCCTTCTTAAAAACAGAGACATAAGGGGATCAAGCTTTAACAGGGGAGTTTAAGTGCCAAATTGATATTTAAAAGTTTTCTATGCTTTATGCTAATATTCTGGTTCGCAGGTAGTTTAGAGACTTGGTGACAGCGAAACCCTTAATTCAGGCTCGTTTTACACAACTAAGATAATCAATTACAAAAAATAGCCTTTGTATTGTTATTATAAACACCAGTAATTAGATTTAGGCATAATCCTAATGGTAGATGTCACTTTAACTGGTAAAAGATTATTTTTATTAATAGTTGTGTTTTTGAATACTTAAATGATTACCTCTTCCAAGAGTTTAAAAGATATCTTCTTTTGTCCAGAAGAATCCAATTTTTATTCACATTGTCTAGAAACTTTAGTTTTAAACAAATGTGTTAATTCAGAATCAATCATTGAATTAGGCTCAGGAGATGGTAGTCCAGTAATTAATTCTTTGCTGAGAACAAATTTTAATGGCATAGTACATGGATTTGAAATGAATCCATTATCTTGTGAAGCCGCAGAAGCAAAAATAGAAGAATATGGACTCAGTGATAAATATATTATTCATAACAAATCATTCTTTGATTCTTCTAAACCTCAAGCCGACTATTTAATCTCAAATCCGCCATATCTTCCAGCGTTAGACAACAAAATTCATCAACCTTTATTACATGGAGGTATAGATGGAATCACACTCACAAAACAACTTTTATCATTAGATTATGAAAATGCCTTACTTATGGTTTCTAGTTATTCTAATCCAGAAGGTTTAATTGATTATACAATAACAAAAGGTTACTGTATTGCTAATTTTGTAATTACACCTTTAGCGTTTGGATATTATAGTTCTGAGCCAAAAGTTAAAAATAGAATAGAAGAACTACGCAAAAATAATATGGCTTTCTATTCAGAACATATTTATCTTTTAGCTGGCGTGTTGTTTACAAAGCAAGATAAATGCAAAGTGAACTTATCTAGTGAATTACTTAAATTAATCACAGCTTTGTAAAACTGATTGAGAAAGGGTACGTACCCCTGTTATAAAGCAACATTAAACAAGGGACGTACCTCTAACATCTGTTATACTTAGCGTTGTCTATTTGACTGCCTTAAGCAGGGATGCAGTTTGCTCTGCTTCACGTGCCGATCGCACTACAGCTTCCCCAGCGCGATCGCCCATGAGCTTTTCTTGATCGTAGCCAAGGACGATTTCCCAAGCCTGATTAGGATACTGTTCGGCTAATGGTAGAGCTACATCATCTAACATCCATTGTCCGTGACGTTCGTCTTCTCTGATGTGCAGTTCCCAATAACCCATTGCAGCCTGTGATAATCCCAGGCGTTGTGCTGCTGCTAGATAGTTTCTATACGCCGCAGGCCCCGCAACCTCAAAATACGTTAATCCGCCATTATAGCGGAGGAAATAGATTTTGCGCTCAGTCACTAGGAAGTTATGATTAGCACAAGCTAAGACTTCCCAAGGTACTAGATCGAAGTATGCTTCTGGTTGAGTGTTCATGCCAAACTCAGACAGCATTTGAGCAAAGTATGTAGAGTGCTTACGAGACAAGCGACCATTACCGTATTCTTCTAGAAGTACCTTTGTCAGTGTTGACTGCACTTCATTACCAGCACCACCCAGGATGCGCGAAAGGCGGCTACCTTCGACTAAGCCATCGAAAGAAGCGATCGCTAGCACTTGGCGATATCCTACTTCAGTCATTTGTTCGCGCAGATATATACTATCTTCAGATAAAGGCGGATTCAGATCGCGAGCGCTACGCGAAATCAATGCTTGCTTAACATCTTCTTGTTGCAGTGCTGTAACATCAATTTGTGACAGTTCCCATGCTTGCCAAGGCTCTTCAATGGCATCACGTACCTTACGCAAGTATTCTGAGCGCTCATTGGTGTAGTGGCGCAGATCGTCATACCAAAATAGCTTCAGGCGGTTGATGCGATAAAGCACCCGTTGGAGAAACAGATGTGCTGCATCATTGCCTGATTCTGATTTGTAGGCTTCTTTAATAGCTGTGGCGATCGCTTTTTCAAATTTAGTCGCGATTTCCGGCTGTGCTGCTAGTTTCTTATCTAAATCCTCTAGATCCAGCAGTTGGATAAATTGCTGTTCAGCTTGATCGGAGTTTACTGCTGATTGATCTGTTGCTGTAATCTGTGCTTCAGTGTCAGTAGTGCGGGTAGCAGTGTTGTGCATTTAATTTGTTTTGTGGTTGTATTACTAACTACGATTTTCTTCTATTATTACAGTTCGTTACATCTGCCTTGGAGATACGACTTTAGGGGTAGATGCGATCTGCAATTGCAGAAAGCAAAATTGTGTAAGTCAAACATCTACGCCTAGAGATGTTGCACTGATAAACTTTAACATTTACTTTCCCTAGATGGAGTTGCGCTAAAACTATCAAAGTCAATACCAGATTAACTACAAAATCTTTGAATTATTAAAAATTGCTATATCATTAATCTGAACGCTTTTCAGTATTAGGCAATTCTAGCTGTGGTGTTATATTTAACTGTCGCACAAATAATAAATAGAGACATAAAAATAGAAATGCAGTAGTTATAATTCCAAATGAAATACCTAATAAACTAAGTCCAAGATCCTTTCGTTTTGAATCTAACTCGGAGTCGCTAGAGGTAGGCACTACATCTATTAGGTCTAGTTCGTATACAAAGTAGCGACCACAGTTATTGCAACGATAGCGCTGTCTGCTTTGTTCTTTTCCACTCTTAACTGTGTAATTACTATTACAATTAGGGCAATCAGGACAGTTGTTCAAGAATTTTTAATATTAAGTTTCAACAATTACAGCTGCCAATAAAAGCAATGCGAATATATTATATTTTCCATTTTAGAGCAAGTTGATTACTGTAAAACAGATATAAATTAACAAGGGTTCACTATATTAGATTATCTAGTTTTAGAATCATCGAGTAGATATATAAGCACTAGCTAACAGCAATTATAAGCTTTATTCTTTCCTAGAAAACTGAAGCCCTGATTATCTAAGAATTGTATGAATGTTTTGATTAATTAGCTTACTAAAATCCATATTGATAATTGTTTGTTTATTTTATACCATCAAACGACAGTTTCACACTAGCCCCAAAAAATGTATCTAAAGACAGGAGCGAGTGTATAATATTTATCCAGTATATTAAAAATTAATGATATTAGTAGTTTTATGGCTCTAAGAGAAAAAACAAGGATTACCAATCAAGATAAAAAGCGTGTTCCGCTTAATAAAGATGTCATCTTGCTACTTAAAGGTCTACTCATCGGCAAAGTACTTACACTCGTAGTTATTGGCGGGGTATTGTGGTGGCTGAGGTCAAGCCTGTTTGTCACTAGCAACCCTCCTTCAAATCAAAGTTCTAGTGTAGCCTCGACTGGTAATACTACATCGAACTTTCAGACTGTCTCAGCAGTTCCCACTGGTTCGTTTAAGTACGGTGGTAGTCCAGCTTGGGCCCCTATCCGGCAGCTAGTAGATGCTCAAATCCAGAACACTCGTCCTGAGTTCCAGCTACGTTACGTTGCTCCTCCTAACCGCAACCCTAGTTCTAATGCAGGCATCCAGATGTTGCTTGATGGGAAATTGGACTTAGCTCAATCTTCGCGGCCGGTAACAGCGGCTGAATCAGCTATTGCTAAACAGCGAGGCTTCACACTTAAGCAATATCCAATTGCTGCTGATGGTATAGCCGTGGTAGTCAATCCATCACTGCAAGTATCAGGGTTAACAATAAACCAGTTGCAACAGATTTATCAGGGAAAAATCACTAATTGGCAGCAAGTGGGTGGGCCAAACCTAGGTATTGTTCCCTTTTCCCAAAAACCACAGGATGCGGATGCAGTAAGATTTTTGTACTCAACGGCGACACCCCAGCTAGGCTCTAACGTACAGTATGTCTCCTCCACTACAGAAGCGCTACGTAAAGTTAACGGTACTCCTGGTGCTTTGTATTATGCTTCTGCTCGTGCAGTAGTGCCTCAGTGTAGCATCAAACCTCTGGCTCTAGGTCGCACGGCTGACCAATTTGTTTCTCCTTATCGTGAACCCTTAGTGGCAGCTAACAACTGTCCCCGTCAACGCAACCAGCCGAACGCAGAAGCTTTCAGAAACGCTGATTACCCAATTACACATAACTTATATGTGATTGTTAAGCACAACCAGAGTCAACAGCAGCAGGCTGGAGAAGCCTATACCCAACTTTTGCTGAGTGAAGAGGGACAAAAGGCACTTGAGCAGGCTGGGTTTACACAGCCTTTGCAAGAAGACTTAGCAAGCCAATAGTCAAGCTGGCTCGTCTAGAACTTGGGAAATAATTGGCGGTTGTGTGGCAATAAATGGAGTAACAGGTAATAAATGAAGAGGCTGCTGGTATCTGATCCTGTTTGTACATGTAAATCTAAACAACCGCAACAATCCCAACCTGAGATATTGCTTTTAGTAGCTTATGTCCGCATCGGTTTAAAATTTCCGCATATTTTGGCTGATAGGATCAAAACCTCTAGAAAACCGAGTGGTTTCATCGTAGTAAGCACCATTCAGATTTGCTCCATACAGCTTGGCGTTAATTAGTTTTGCTTGGCGTAAATTAGCTTCAGCCAAGTTCACACCGCTTAGATTTGCTCTAGTCAGGTTTGCTTTGGCTAAGTTAGCTCCACTCAAGTTTGCTCCCCATAGCTTTGCTCTAGCTAAATTTGCTCCACTTAAGTCTGCTCCCCATAAATTAATTCCAACTAAGTTAGCTCCAATCAACCTAGCTCTAGTTAGATTTGCTCCCTTAAAGTCTCTCTCGCCTGCGGCATAACGCCGCTTTAGCTCATCAGCATCCATATTTTATTATTTATACGCGATCGCTTCATTACTTGATCTTGTCACTAATATTCCCAAACAGATCGCTTAGATTCTCCAAGCAGCGCTGCCTTTTAGACCTCTGCACCTGCTAAATAACGAATCAGAGTTAGATTAATAAGTGTGCCAATTGGTTAAACAGATGGACGTGGCGACAATTACTTTACCTCCTACCCTGGAATTGAAAATTGACTTGACTGATGAGCAGTTTTTTCAGGTGTGTCAGAATAACCGCGATTTCAGATTTGAGCGCACAGAAGCAGGAGAATTACTGATTATGCCACCAACTGGAGGAGAAACTAGCAAGCGCAACTTTGAAATTGTCGTGCAGTTAGGAATCTGGAACAAGAAGCATAATCTAGGCGTTGGCTTTGACTCCTCTGGTGGCTTTATACTGCCTAATGGTGCGGCGCGTTCGCCTGATGCTTCCTGGGTGCTGCAAGAACGCTGGGAAGCTCTCACTCCACAACAGCAACAAAAATTTCTCCCCTTATGTCCTGATTTTGTAGTGGAATTATGTTCTCCTACTGATTCGGTCAAACAAACTCAGGCGAAAATGCAAGAGTATATTGACAATGGCGCACGTTTAGGGTGGTTAATCGACACAAAAGCGCGGAGAGTGGAAATTTATCGCCTCAATCAGAATGTCGAGATTCTTGAACAGCCTGCAACTTTGTCAGGAGAAGATGTACTACCAGGGTTTATTCTGGATCTCAAGTTAGTTATGTCTATGTAACTGATGTCTATAACTGCGCTAACGCCTCCACTCTCTTCAACAACCCCTGAAACAACTTCAACCCATCTGTACTACCCAATCTCGCATCTGACGCTCTTTCTGGATGCGGCATCATTCCTAAAACATTGCCTTGACGATTACAAATTCCAGCAATATTGTTGATTGAGCCGTTGGGATTTTCACTCTCGTAGCGAAACAGGACTTGACCGTTAGTTTCTAGCTGTGATAAGGTCTGCTGATCGCAATAGAATTGACCTTCTCCGTGAGCAATCGGCAAAGTGATGATTTGCTCAGGTGAATAAGCTTGTGTCCAAGGTAGATTTGTACTTTCAACTTTAATCGGGACGCGATCGCAAATAAAATGCAAATCTCGATTCCGCATTAGCACCCCAGGTAATAACCCCGCTTCAGTCAATACCTGAAAACCATTGCAGATCCCTAAAACAAACTTACCTTCCCTAGCGTGTTCTAGTACTTGCTGCATTACGGGAGAAAAACGCGCGATCGCACCACAGCGCAAATAATCCCCATAACTAAAGCCGCCGGGAATTACTACTACATCCAAATCAGAAATATCGGTTTCCTCATGCCAAACCATCCGCGTCGACTGATACAGTAAATCGCGGGTGACATAAGCAACATCGCGATCGCAATTCGAGCCGGGAAAAACAACAACCCCAAATTTCATCTAGCTCCTCCCATTTCGATAGCTACTTCTACTAAATCAAATCGATAATTTTCAACTACGGTATTTGCCAACATCTGATCGCACATTCGCTCTAGCTGTTCCCGTGCTGTATTCTCATTACCAGCTGTCAAAATTAATTCAATATACTTACCAATTCGCACCTGTTCCACTTCATAGCCCATGTGCTGTAACCCAGATTGTACAGCCGTACCAGCTGGATCGAGAACCGAAGGTCGCAGCGTAACATAGACGTGAGCCTTAAACTTTCGTAACACTCGCTTTTTCTCCATCCAACAAAAGCTATCCTATCGTTTTCCTGGGTCAAGCTGAGTTAATCAAAAAGCGGATCAGTTTGAGATAGCTTATAGATGAGCCGTTATTCGGTGTCAATTACAGTCAAAAATATAAATCAATTATCTATGACCGGACGCACCCGTAACCAGGAGCGGATTCTAACCCTGCTGCAAACCTTGAATCGAGCTATTTCTGCTCAGGACATTTACGTTCAACTGCGTAACGGTAGCCAGAGTATTGGTTTAGCTACAGTCTACCGCGCCCTGGAAGCACTAAAACTAGAAGGCGTAGTTCAAGTGCGGACATTGGCTTCTGGCGAATCTCTCTACAGTTCCGTGCAACAAGACAAGCACCATCTCACGTGCCTTCAGTGTGGTAAATCGATCCCGATTAATGAATGTCCTGTACATGAATTAGAAATTCAGCTGCACCAGTTCCACAAATTTAAGATTTTTTACCACACTTTAGAGTTTTTTGGCTTGTGTAACCAATGCCAAGAACTTGAGCCAGCAAGCATTGGAGTTAAATAAGATTAATTCGGGCGATCGCTATTCACTTGAGGTAATTCTTCGGTTGCAAATAGTGGGTTAAGATTAGCCCCAGTCGTGTCTGAAACAATTGAACGCATCCCTTCTAAAGTCGCGGGAATAGAGCGCGGATCCATAAACATCACTTTACTACTGTCGCTGCTGCCAATCTTCATTCCCATTTCTAGATAGTTTTGGGCAAGTAAGAACTGGAGGGCTTCCCGCGCACCAGGGTTAGTTTGCAGTGTTTTAGTAATAATTTGTAGTGCTTCAGCTGTCGCTTGAGCCTTTAATACTTGCTGCTGGCGTTCTGCTTGGGCTTGCAGAACGATTGTTTTTTGCTGTGCTTCGGCTTGGAGAATTGTTGCCTTTTGACGCGCTTCTGCATCTAGTAATTGGGCTTCGGCTTTACCTTTGGCGCTGTTGATTGCAGATTCGCGATCACCCTCGGAAGTTAAAATTGATGCCCGCTTCCGACGTTCCGCCGACATCTGCATTTCCATTGATTCTTGCACAGCCCTAGAAGGCACTAGATCCCGCAGTTCGACTCGTGTCACTTTCACGCCCCAAGGATCGGTAGCAATATCTAGATCGCGCAGTAAAAGTTCATTAATTTGAGAACGGGCAGTAAAAGTTTCATCTAACTCTAATTGTCCCATTTCAGCCCGAATCTGTGTTAGTACCAAATTTACCATTGCAGATTGGAGATTTTCAACTTTGTAGTAAGCTCTCTCCATATCTACAATCCGCCAATAAACTACGGCATCAACTTCAATTCCTACGTTGTCACGGGTAATACATTTTTGCGGCGGAATATCTAATACTTTTTCCCTAATAGTTTCTCGATAAACAACTTTATCAACGAAAGGAGCAACAAAACTAAGCCCTGGTTCTAGTTTTTTGTTATAGCTACCCAATCGTTCAACTAAGGCTTCATTACCTTGATTGATTACTTTCACAGAACCTGCTAAAGCGGAACCACCTAAAGCTAAAAATACTAGCAAAAATAACTCATTCATTTTCTAGCCCTCCTACTTTTTATTTAAGTCTTACGAATGTAATAAATTTTCTGGCAATACAATTAAGGTAGTTCCTTCGCGTCTGACTACGTAAACTCTTTGATTGGGCGCGATCGCACTTTGATGATCTGCACACCGCGCCCGCCAAGAATTGCCTTCATATAGCACTCTTCCTTCTTTTCCCGGTGCAATCTCTGTTAAAGTTTCAGCTTCTCTTGCATCCTGAATTTTATTTATGCGTCGTGGCGACGGTAAAAAGCGACGAGACAGCAACACTAAAGCCGTAGAAATTGCTAGCCATAGGAAAACTTGTATTACTAACTGCGGAAAAATTAATGATATCAGTGCCACTATAAAGGCGCTGATTCCCATCATGAAGGCAACAAAAGCCGTTGGTAAAAATAGCTCTATTGAACAAAGAAAAGCCCCTGCTAGTAGCCACAGCAAGGTATAACTTATTAACATTTTGGACTTCCCCCCTTGCTGAAACATTAGCCATTAGCGGGATTGCATCTGATTACGTTTGTCATCTTGATGGTTAAACAGTTTGTTCAAATTCGGTTTCAAAGTGCATAACACTCTCTAGTTTTGTCACACCTGCTCTATCTAACTGTTCTATCTAGGTTCACTCAGCAACAAAATCAAATGCAACAGCATCTTCGAGAATAGTAAACAAGGCGTTTTTAACAATTTCGTGCTTGGGATGCGGTAGATAGAAGTCGCGTGCTGCTGCGCTTTCAAAGGTGGTGAGAAAGCCATGCGTAAAACCTTTGTTAAATCCTTCAGGACTGGAATAAGCACCGCTAGAACAGTAATCAATTCCAGGAATAGACTGCTTTAATTCCTCAACTGCTTGCAGAACTTCAGCAATTGTCGTATCGTTCACATCTTGCTTAAATTTGAGCAGCACCATGTGATGAACTTGAGGCATAATGATTAGGCTCCAAAACTATGAATCTGCAAACAGCACTACTAAAGATTGCAATTCTACTCAGTCAAATATATCAGCTTTAATAAAGCTATCGGACAAAACCAATTTGACCAACGCGCTTCAATTGTACTTTGAGGCAACGAATTTCACATCTAGTTAGAAAACCCCTATCTTTCTCAAAAAAACTAGAAAACCATATTAGAGCTATCTGGTATTTTATCCATCACTATAATGAACTATGCGCGTATTTAGAATTACTATCTACACTCTATCTTTACTTATTCAGGACTACCTTCCAGCCACGATCATCAATTATTATCTAAAAGTTAATTTTTATTTAATAAATGTACATTTATGTATGTACTAGGGTAATTAATTTATTTTAGCTTCTAGCGACTTAAAAGGTATGATTAATTGAAATATTGCAAGTCTTTTGTAAAGAAACTTTTTATTTAGCTAAATAGCAACTAAAACTTGGAGCTAGACTGAGATAGATTTTGATATAGCAACAGTTTATGCTAAGTTAACTTGCTGATGGGTTGGATCAAAATCTTAATTGTTAAGTCTACATGGTTGATCAAGGGGCGAGGTTTTCTTACGCCAACAACCGCTTCTATGTAAAAATAGAAAAATTGTCTGAATAAACACTTGTACTGAGGACTTGCAGCAGTGCAGATCGGTGAAAAGGAAACACTAGGTTACAGGGATATGAAAGTAGGCGATCGCGTTCGTGTTAAAGAATCTGTTATTGTTTACCATCATCCTGAGCATCGCAGTCAACCGTTTGACATCAAAGGCTTAGAAGGAAAAATTGTAAGTTTTGCTAACGTTTGGCAAGGTAAGCCGATTAGCGCTAATTTCCCAATTTATGTCCAGTTTAGTAAAAAATTTAAGGCTCACTTGCGTGATTTTGAGCTAGAAATCTTGTCCTAGTCGCACAACTTGAAAACTTAAGATCGCCTCTCGCGGCGAAACCAACGCATAATATTAAGTTCGCCCCGCATTTGCTGTAGTTCTTGACGGTGGCGTTCAGCTATGGCATAATACCACTTACAATAAGTATTTAAAGCTTCACGCGACTGAACTTCTCGGTAAAATTGACTTGTTGCCTGATATGCCGCAAAAGTGTCGGCAATTTCAGGCTGAGGCGCGGGAATAATTCGTCTGAGTTCGTGAGACATAATTAAGCTGAAGTCTGAAGGATAAGGTATGAAGTCTGAATTTGCCTGTATGCTTCAGCCTTCTGTAAAAATTATAGCGACTGAGGCTTAAAGCCAACCCCGCAAGCGATAAACGACAAGACCAACGTACTCCTTTAAAGCGCGGGTAAAATGCTCTAGGCGATCGCTATCAGGCAGGAGATTTAGCAATGTGGCTTGAGGGCTACTGCTGAGTGATTGCAGTTGGTTGTTGCTCACAAGAAAGTCTGTGGGTGCAGGAATAACGGCAATTCCCTGGTGTTTGAAGATTAAAAGCGATCGCGGCATATGCATTGCCGAAGTCACAAGTAATATCTGGCGGATGTCACGCTCATTAAGAATTTTGCGGACATTGACAGCGTTTTCATAGGTGTTGAGCGAGTCAGGATCTTGGATAATTGCTGATGCTGGTACACCGATTTGGCTGAGGATATTTGCCATATCAGCCGATTCTGGCGTTCCCCGACGAGTCCAATCGATCCTACCTCCGGAAACTATTATCAGAGGGGCTTTTTGTTGCTTGTAAAGTTGAGCAGCGTAGAAAATGCGATCGCCTTGTTCACTTAAATCTACCCCTGGGCGTGGCGGCAGCGCTGGTTTTGTTGCACCGCCCAAAACTACAATTGCTTGGGCAGTAGGAACAACAGCAGGCGGGATTTGTGCTTCTAGCGATCGTACTAACCAACTCGAAACCCAGCCATTACTTGCCCCTACTAAGACAATTAAGGCGAGAGTTATTGCCCCTGCTGCCCAGCGTGGACGTTTTTTCAGTGTCAGTAAAGCCGCCACCATTAAGACACACGCTAGCCCCAAAGGGTAGAAAAATAGGGGTAGGAGCTTTGATAGATATAAAAACATTGGTTTTGGCAAAACATGAATTATACCTTGCTCAATTTAGTAGTGGAAAGTGAGTAGTGAGTAGTGGAACTTTTTTTTACTCACTTCTTTTCTACTCACTACTCACTGTGCCTTGGGGCGCACTACATCTTACCTTTTTGCATTACTTCTTGAAGGTGGTGACGGATCTCTTGTGCCTGTTCCATATCTGCCTGTTGCAACTTTTGGAACAGTTCTACGCACGGATGAGACTGCAATTCCTGTGCATCTTGAATGTAAGTATCATATGCCTTGAGTGCTTCAGCCTTGTGTTTCAACGCTGTGAGTAAATCGTACTCAAGGTTGCTCATGGCGCGGTTTCCGTTATCAGCCATAAATTTATCCTCTACTAAAATTGCACTTTTAACATTGACTCACCTCAAGAGCGCAATTCATCTGTCGAAAAGAGTATGAATAAATTAATAGGTAGTAAATGCTAGCAGAAGCAACTTTTCTCTTCGTCACCTCATGTTTAATGTAGACATTGACTCTATTCTGAAACCTTTTCAACGCTTTGGTGTGCATCTTGGTTTAGAGCGGATTCAGCAGCTATTGGCAAATCTTGGCAATCCACACCACAAAGTACCGATTATTCATGTAGCTGGGACAAACGGTAAAGGTTCTGTTTGTGCCTACCTGTCTTCTATACTGACTGAGGCAGGCTATCGGGTGGGACGCTACACATCACCTCATTTAGTGAATTGGACTGAACGCATTTGCCTTAATGAACAGCCTGTTTCACCTGAACAGCTAAAACAGTTACTGCTGCAAGTCCAAAACGCTATCTCTAAAGACGCAGAATCACCTACGCAATTTGAAGTGATTACAGCAGCTGCTTGGTTGTATTTTGCCCAAAGTGAGGTAGATATAGCCGTAGTAGAAGTAGGGCTAGGAGGGCGGTTAGATGCTACAAATGTTTGCGATCGCCCTTTAGTGACAATCATTACCTCAATCAGCCGCGAACACTGGCAGCAACTAGGACCAACATTGGCAGATATCGCCAAAGAGAAAGCTGGCATCCTTAAACCTGGGTGTCCGGCTGTTGTGGGACAATTACCACCACAAGCTTTATCAGTTGTGCGATCGCGGATTATTGAGCTAGGTTGTCCCTCTGTTTGGCCGCAACCAGCATTAGAATTACCCACAGCAGGAACAAGAAAAGCTTTATACGACGGAATTGAGTATTCATTGCCGTTGCTAGGGGAGATTCAGCTAACTAATTCAGCAATTGCTTTAGCCGCACTTCAAATTCTGCAACAGCAGGGTTGGGAAATATCACCACAAACTAGAGCCAGTGGCATGGCAAAAACCAAGTGGCCAGGACGTATGCAATGGCAAACTTGGCGCAACCATCAATTATTAATTGACGGCGCTCATAATCCGGCTGCTGCCCTTGCTTTGCGCTCTTTTGTCGATACTCTAGACGACAAATCTGTTACTTGGGTAATGGGGATGCTTTCTACTAAAGACCATGCTGATATTTTTAAAGCTTTACTGCGGCAAAATGACGAATTGTACTTAGTACCAGTACCAGATCACAGTTCAGCTAATCCTACTGATTTGGCAACGCTAGCACAAAACATTTGCCCATTAGCCGCTTGCCGCACCTATCCAGACTTGATTACAGCACTAGAGGCAGCAGTTTCTTCAAAAAAATTAATAGTTTTGTGTGGTTCTCTTTATCTAGTAGGTTATTTTTTAGAAAACTTAGAGAATCCATCAATAGAAAGTGTCTGAGAGTAAAGGAGTATTGATCCTGAATAATTATTTCAATTGCAAACAACAGTCATAAATAACAAATCATAATCAAAGGCACTGCTAAAATCCAGTTAACTTCCTGTTATTTCCCTTGCCGACTCCTATGAGTAAAGAAATTGTCTTGGACGTTCGCAATCTCCAAGTTGAATTTTCCACTGACGAAAAGCTGATTAAAGCCGTTGACGATATTTCCTTTGTACTACATCGCGGCCAGACACTGGGAATTGTGGGGGAGTCGGGATCAGGTAAATCGGTAACTTCCTTAGCTGTAATGGATCTAGTGCCGCCTCCAGGCAGAATTAGTAGAGGAGAAATTTGGCTTCGGAAAGAGCAGAAAAGCGATCCGATAAATCTCCGACAGCTACCTAAAAAGCGAATGCAGAAATACCGAGGCGGTCAAATTGGGATGATCTTCCAAGAACCGATGAGCTCGCTTAACCCAGTCTATACCTGTGGGTTTCAGCTAACAGAAGCAATTAGGCTGCATCAAAGTATTTCCGAAAAAGAAGCGCGACGACAAGCATTAGCCCGTCTCCAAGAAGTTAAGCTTCTCCCCAGTGATGAGGAGTTGCAGCAGCGCTATATAGATAACTGGGAACAAATAGCGGGTAGATCCAGGTTGGACAAGCGCAAGTTACAGCAGTTTGTCAGCCAGCAAAAACAAGCTATCCTCGATCGCTATCCGCATGAACTTTCTGGTGGTCAATTGCAACGAGTCATGATTGCAATGGCGATCTCTTGTAATCCGGCTGTGTTGATTGCTGATGAACCGACTACAGCTTTGGATGTTACAGTGCAGGCGACTATTTTGGACTTGTTGCGGGAATTACGCGATCGCCGCCAAATGTCGATGATGTTTATTACCCACGATTTAGGATTAATTGCGGAAATTGCCGATTGTGTCGCCGTAATGTACGGAGGCAAAATTGTTGAGTATGGATCGGTAGAACAAATTTTTTCCCGCCCTCAGCATCCTTATACTAAAGGCTTACTAGCTTGTCGCCCTAGCTTAAATCAACGACCTCAACATCTGCTTACAGTTTCCGATTTTATGAGCGTTGAGGTTCTACCGAGTGGAGAACTGGAAATTCAGGAAAAAAAACCAGGCAGTCCCCCTCAAGTCAGCGCCGAGACATGGGCGCAACGTTCGGTAAAACTACAGCAGCAGCAGCCTTTCTTAGAAGCGCGTAACCTTCAAGTTGGCTTTCCTATCCGTGGGGTATTGGGTAAAACAAGACGCTATGTGATGGCGGTTAATGGTGTTTCGTTTCAAGTCTACCCAGGCGAAACACTCGGTTTAGTAGGAGAATCTGGCTGTGGCAAAACAACGCTAGGTCGCGCCTTAATGCGATTAATTGACCCAATGGGTGGTCAAGTATTATTTGAGGGGCAAGATGTCACACATCTCAGTGGGCATAAGTTACAGCAATTACGACGAGAGATCCAAATTATCTTCCAAAACCCTTTTAGTTCGCTTGATCCCCGAATGAAAATTGGGGATGCTGTAATGGAGCCGCTTTTAATTCATTCAGCTGGCAAGACACAGCGACAACGCCGAGAACGAGTAGCTTATTTATTAGAGCGTGTGGGGCTGCATCCTAACCGCATGAATCGCTATCCTCACGAGTTTTCTGGTGGACAACGCCAAAGAATTTGTATTGCCCGTGCGCTTGCGCTTAATCCTAAGTTCATTATTTGTGATGAATCTGTTTCTTCGTTAGATGTGTCGGTACAAGCGCAAGTGTTGAATCTTTTGAAAGAATTGCAGGACGAGTTTAACCTTACATACATTTTCATTTCTCATGACTTGAGTGTAGTTAAGTTTATGAGCGATCGCATTTTAGTGATGAACAAAGGTCAAATTGTGGAACAAGGCGACTCTGAAAGCATTTATCGTCAACCGAAAGAAGAATACACGCGATCGCTCATTGCTTCTATTCCTACTGGCAGTCTTGAACAAATTCAAAAGCGTCAGCAACAACGCTCAGTCTTCTGTGGCTAGCAAAAAGCTTTAGATAAAGCTAATCCTCCCTGATAATTTAAAAACAAAAGCGGAAGTAGCGCCATTAATTATTAACTTCTTCCGCTATAAAACTGTAACTTATATTCAATCAGAATCATTTATCCAAGGAAAAAGTAGCCCAGGAATTACCAATATTTTTTAATTTCCTTTATATCTTTTTATTTGTTATCCCAAAAGAAATATATTTTAAAAGTTTTATAATCTAGACGAAGGCTTAAGTGAAGTTTTAACACTAACCAATTATTGGAAACTTTTAATTGAAGGCATTTAGGGCGTTTATAACTTGATAATGTTTTTCCTTTTTATAAATTAAAACTTTTTTAGTTTATTTCTCTTGCCAAAAATCATTGATTATGGTAAAAATTTTAACATCTTGAGTTTCAGAGCTTTAAACACCAGCGCTGGAGGCATTTATAATCAAAAATTATTTTTGTGGGCGCATAGTATTAGTTATGCTGTCTCTAGTTCTACTAAGCATTAAACAATGAATAATGCTAGCAAAGGCAATTAATAATGACCAAAATGACAATGTAGTAAACTAATTTAAGCTTAGGCAATGTAAATAGCTAAACATTATAAAGCTAACTTAAAGGTTGCAAATAAATCTTGACAATTAAATATATAAAATAATTTTGATAAGTTATGTAAGTAAGATAGGTCATATTTTGTAATTAAATACCTGAAAATTACTAAATATTGAATTTATCTATATTAAATGATTTATATAAATTTAATTTAATAATGCATAGATTTTTAAAATAATCAAATAATTAAGAAAGATGCACAAATATTTAAAAGAAGTAGCAAAAAATGTTAGATATGAAGTCTTAGTTGTTAAAAGGGAAATACTTGCACTCTTAAAAGATAACAAGGAGTATCTAAGTCAACCGAGTAATGAATTTACTACTCAAGGCTACGAGATTATTCCAAATTTTTTGGATAAAGATGAATGCGATCGCTTAATTGATGTTACTAACCGTTACTTACGCGCTCAAAGTTACTTAATAGGCAAAAACTCATATTTAGTGTGCCGTAAAGATATCCGGGACGTGGATTTGAACGTTCAGCAGATTATGAACGCTCAAGAAATTGACGGTAAATTGTCACAAATGTATGAGGAACAAATCATTGAAAAGATGTTTGAGGAGCGCATTGGTGAAAAGATGCGACTGCAAAGTATCACAATTCAAGTTGATGACATTGATACACAATCCAAGCGAGGTTTTCATAGTGATGGCGTAACGCCCCCAGTATACAAAGCTTTTATTTACTTAAACGATGTAGATGATTATGGTGATGGTCCATATACGTTAATTCCAGGCTCTCATCGTCATACAATACGGAAAATTATCAACTATCTTTGTGTATGGTTAGTAAATTTAGTATTTAAGAAAAAGACATTCAACCGCAAAAAAGATGATAGAAGACTTTTTTACCACGATCGCCAATCTGTGTCTATCTTTGGAAAGGCTGGAACATTAATTATTTCAAATCAACAATTAGCTCATAAAGGGTGGCAAAACCATGATAAGAACAAAAGATATGCTTTAATATGTTTTCTCATTGCTGAAAAATATTACGATGGCCAGCCTTTTAACCTTGGTCGATCAGCAATTTGATAAAAAGTTCAACTGATAACAAGCAGAGAAAGTGCTATTACAAAAACGAAATATGCTCGTTAAGCAATATTAGCCCTAGTTGATATCAGCTAAAACTTTAATAATTGGCTAAAAAATTAAGGCAACATCTTACCCAGTACACGCTGTTGAGTCAGATGAATTAAAGCTTTCTGAGTAAACTTAGGTAAAGCTAGCATTCGTCGCCAGCGCCAGGGTTCTTGATAAAGTCGATACAGCCATTCTAGATGATTAGCTGCTAGCCAATTTGGTGCTCTAGACTTAATCCCAGCCCAAATATCAAAACTACCTCCGACACCAATCCAAGTAGCTTGAGGACAGAGAAAACGGTTTTGAGCAATCCAAAATTCTTGGCGTGGTACTCCTAAACCAACAAAAATTAATTGCGGCTGAAGTTGTGTGAGAGTTTGCCGCAATTTTTCTGTTTCTGTTGAGTCGAGGTAGCCATGCTGAGTGCCTACTATATTTAATCCTGGTACTTGCTGTTGCCATTTTGCAGCTGCTAACTGAGCTACGCCCGGTGCGCCACCCAAGAAAAACACTGAGAAAGGTTCTTGCTGTTGGCTTGATTGCAACAGTGATTCTGCTAATTCAATGCCTGGATATCGCTGTATATGTTTACCCTGGAGACGTAAGTAGAGAACTACTCCTGCTCCATCTGGAATCACTAACTCAGCTTGATCGATAACTTTAGCTAAAGTAGCATCGCACTCTGCTTGCATCGTCATTTCCGCATTTAGTGTTACCACATGAGTTCCGATGCCTTGTTGCAAACGCGATCGCAACCAGCCAGGATAATCATTCATTAGATGAATTGGTAGCCCCAGTACCGAAGATAATGTTGGTGTTTCAGACATAATCCATCCTTCATCAACCTCACTTATCTAAACGTAATATTCTAATCCACTGCCAGTCCTTTAGATGATCTGAATTTGAGGCGTAGAAAGGATATACTAGCATTCAAATTGTTTATTATTGACTGCGCTGCCAAGAGCCATCTGCATCCTACTTCATTGCTTATCAGTTCAATTTTGTTAACTTTGACCTTGGCATAACTAAATTTCGGCAAGTATTATCCAACAGTTTTTATAAAATACAAAGCAATTGAAAACCTACCAAAATAATGAAGCGATGAACATTTAAATTGCGGATTTTGAAAATAGGCAAAAATGGTCAAGTATCTAGAAAACACTATGACTATTAGAGACTAAAAAAATTAGAACCAGAAAGTTTTCCCAAAAAATTATTCACTATCCACTACTCACTCCTAAATGTTTCAAGCTACTCGTCGCCGTCTAGCTCTCTGGTACACTGCTGTAACTGCTGTCTTGTTAGTCCTATTTGCTAGTGGAGTATATTTGTACGTCCGCAATACCTTAATTGAGCGGGTTGACGACACCCTTAATCATGTATTAGAAGTGGTTGAGCGATCGCTTGTAATTGAGCCAGCCTACTCCGACGCTGATCAATTTCGGATTAATTTAGAAGCAACTTTTCGGGACAACGCAGACACAGTGGAAGATGACCACATTGATCTCGAATGGTTTAGTCCAACTGGTAAATTATTGTGGTCAACTTTATCAGAACCCCTAGATATACCCATTCATCCTAATCGCACTGGTGAGACTGTCCAGGTAGTAAGAAGCAAGGAATCAGGACAGGAGCAAGGCAGAAAAACCTCTCACCTCTTGCCGCTTGCTCGCCTCAGACAAGTTACAGAAAGAGTGCAAATTGGACGGCAAGTGGTTGGCTATCTGCGTGTTAGCCATCCCTGGTTTGAAGTCACCAAACCAATTCAACAGCTAGTTTTTGATCTTAGCCTCGGTACTGCACTGATGCTGGTTTCCGTAGCTATGAGTGGTTGGTTTCTTTCAGGAAAAGCAATGGAGCCAGTACGTGAGTCTTACCACCGCCTCAAGCAATTCACAGCTGATGCTTCTCACGAATTGAGAAGTCCGATTACTCTAATTCAAACTAATGTGCAAGTTGCGCTTACGGATCTTGACTTGGTAGGGTTGCCAGAGTCTGCGGCTCTACAATATCGACAACAGTTAAAAGTCGTGGAACGTTTAACTAAGCGCCTGGGGCGATTAGTAGATGATTTGCTGTTTCTAGCACGCCAAGACAGTGGCATTGTCCAGCCTCAGTTTTCTCCATGTCCGCTCGACGCTTTGCTAATAGAAGTCGTTGAAGAACAACAGCTAGCAGCTGCTGAAAAGAAAATTTCACTTACTCTCGACTTGGTTGAACCACCTGAGGGGGAAGAATCAAGTTACAGCAGTTTGCAAGAAGAACACGCTCAAACTCCTCAACTCTCTCAAGCGACGTTTTGGGATGAGACGAGAGATTGCAGGGGCAAGGATTCCTCCTGCAACTCTCTCAGATTTGGGGGAGAAGGATTCTTCCCTAAACTCTCGCAGGGTACTTCCCCCCAAAAGCTCGCGCCTGAACTGATAGACAACTGGTTTACACTTCAAGGCGACTTCAATCAACTAGCCCGCCTGTTCACAAATTTGATTGGAAACGCGGTACATTACACTCCCCCCGGTGGTCAGGTTAAAGTCAAGTTACATCGGACACCAATAAGTAAGGCTTCGCAATCAAGAGTAAAAATACCCCCTCTTGCCTCTTTTGCAACTTCTCGCTTGCAAGTAATAATTAGTGATACTGGCATCGGGATTCCAGAGTCAGCCCTACCGCACTTGTTTGACCGCTTTTATCGAGTAGATCCAGCCCGTACCCATACTGCTACGACTCCAGCTGCTGAGACAAAGGGTTCTGGTTTAGGTTTAGCGATCGCTGCTGCTATTGTCGAGAATCACGGCGGCCAAATTCAAGTCGAAAGCATCATTCATCAAGGCACAACTTTTATCGTCACCTTACCTTTAAATTTTGAATATCGACCCACTATCACCTCACCTCATTCGTAAAAATGCTTCCTGTGGCAGATGCAGGTGACTATTTTTTCCCAATACTTTAAATTCCAATAGCTCTAGTTATGCCTGAGAGCTTGATCCCTAATACGTTTATTTAATGCTAATCCTGTAAGTAACTCTTGGTAGCCTAGTAACTGTAAAATTAAACATCGGCGACGATTATAACCGCCCTCACCAATTTAAATAAGGAAGAGTTAAATGCCAATTGGAATAAGAGAAGATGTTGCCTACATTATATTGAAAAAAATCAACGAAAGTGGGCAGGGAATGCATGGAGTTGAATTTAACGCATCTGACTTTATAGGTCGCAGCTTAACAATGGCTGAACTTTTGGGTCATCTGGATTACCTGAATCAAACGCAGTTTATCAAGGCTGAGTTTACAGGCAATGCCTACGCCAACCAAGAAGATACTACAGACTTAGTAAACCCAAAAGAATTCGACTTTAGAATTGCCAATTCCTATGATCCAGAGGATGGCCTTCTGCCTCACTTGATTAGCTTCAAAGCAGCAGAACTTACGGACAAAGGCCGTAAAATCCTTCAAAGGATGGAGGAGAATCCTCCCCACGCACTTGAAGAGGGGCCGTCAGTCCCAATTGTCACCGAAGATATGCCTTTTTTGGAAAAGGTAATGATTAATGCCAACTTGGAAGATATCTTTGATGCTAGAGACGCTACAGAAGTAGTGTTTCGGACTATGCGTGACATGATGACGACCGAAGCCGCCGAGAGAGTTGGTCAAGAACTGCACGAACAAGCGGAACCCTCAGAAGATAAAGCGCTGCAAAACGAAATTGCCGACCTTTGGAATGATACTAATCCGATTACCCGTTGGCTGAGTAGAGTTCGGCCCCCGCTAAAAATTAAGTCCGGTACTTTCCTGTTCCGAATTAATCAGGAAGCTGGTTTACCTAGAGGGGTAGGAGGCGAATCGTTGACAAAAGCGGTTTTCGCAGCAACAAAAGACGAATTATCTGAAGAGCGAGTTCAGGAAGTTGCCAGCTTCTTGCCTGACGAAATTCGCCAGTTGTGGAAGGAAGCTTAATACAAGTGTTGAGTTATGAGTTAGTTTAGTGCTTAACTCATAACTTAACTATATCTAATCGTTATTTAAAATTGCTACAAAAGATTTTGTTATTTAATCCTTCAGTCAAACATCAAAGTTGGATTTAGTTACTAATTTGTAAAAACTATAACGAATCAGCAAAATAAATCAAATCACTACTTCTAATCAGATAAATTTAAGTAGTTAGTTATGCAAGTGTAAAAGTTGAAACTTGAATAAATTTTAATATTTGCTGTTGAGGTAGAAATGGATAAAAAATATCAAAACCGAAAACAAGCTGGCTTAGTTGAAACTATGTGTGCAAGTTTGCTTGTTCTACCAGCAATATTTACAACCACAAGCGTTGTATTAGCAAGGCCTCTGATCGAAGCAGACAAACATTTGTCTCAAGTCCCTAGTTCTGATAGTTCTAATCAAGCGCCTTCTAATACTTCTACTTCACCTCTTAACCCGCGTCCTAGTATTTTTAATGAACCTCCTTACAACCGATCGCAAGGCACTTCACCTACTGACTCGAACGCCGCGCCAACAACCCAACCTACTCCTGGCGCTATAACTCCACCGCTACCAGAACAACAAACTCCTAGCGCGATCGCTACACCCGTAGATGGCAAGATTAATATTAAGCTAATCAATACAACCAACTCTGTTGTGAGTTATCAAGTAATTGGAGATACCAATCAGCGATTTTTAAGTGGTGACTCAAATGTTACATTGCAAAACATTCAAACGCCTGTAACAGTCACCCTCAGTCGTCAGGATAACGGACTTGTTAAGGTTAGTCCTCAAGCAACTTTAGAGGGATTGTTAGAAGTCACATTGGATAAAGCAACCAGTTTAAACGAGGACATCAGTACAATGATAGTCCAACAAGATGGTAGAGTTCTTTTGAACTAGCTGGAACACGCTTAGAGGTAATCAATTAAAAAAATCCTACTTACTAGATTTGGCAACAGCGCTTACTATTTGCTGTGATTAAAGACAAGCAATAGTTCATTGGTAGAAATTCCAGCTAGATCAGTAGTTTTACAATTTTACATCTGGCTTTGATAAACTAGAAGCACTGGTATCTAGTCTCAGCAAAATAGTTTATTCCCCTTCATAAGTTCATGGTTCTAGCAGTTAGTGTTACCCTGTTTCCGCCTTTTACTTTAGGGGCTTTCTTGCCTTTTTTGCCCTTAGATAGCCTATTTTCCACTCAGGGAATTATGGTGATGCTGTTGGCAGCTTACGCGGGTGCTATGTGGATGTTCCTCACCAGCGCCCCGAAAGTATATACCATCATGGTGTCGGATATGGAAATTGCCCGACAGTTATATGAGGGTCTGCTAGATATGCCAGCAGCAGAAGTACCTTTGCACTACTACTACAACTATGAGCAAACGCTGGGAGCAACTGGCGGAATTGATCCACTATATATGTCTACCAGTCCTGGTATTGGTAGTGCTAGAGGGTTAAATGCTCCTGATGGTCTTTGGTATCAGCTGAAGAAAAATACTCAGTTGCACGTCGTTTCGGGAGCGGGTTTAGGCAAAAAGAGTCAACAACGTCATGTTTGCTTTGATCATGACTGCCTAGAGCTAATTTTGATGCGGGTAGAGTTACGTGGCTTGAAGTGTAAGATTCTCCGCGAGAAGCCGTTGAACTTTTTGGTTAAGGATCTTGAAGGGCGCGTGATTGAATTGGCTGAGGTGGCGAATTAGAGGTGAGGCATAAGAGGATAAGGGGACAAGGGGACACCCTTCCGCACTGCTCAGGGGACAAGGAGACAAAGAGAGGATTGGGATAGATTCTTCTTTTGTCTCCATAGTTGCTTAGATATGAAGTTGTTTTTATGTAGTCTGATGAGTGCTTAACCGTACTTGGTCAAAGGCATATTTTTCCTTGATATGCTCATTAAAGTATTGACCCTGTGACGGTGCAGTAACTAAACCTTGATATAAGTCAGCAGGGACATCTTGATACTTGTAAATACTGCCATTGCTGAACTCAATTTCAAATGTTTGAGTTGCAAGATTGTAATTATGGACTTTTTTAACAAAGCTGCTGGAACTTTTGAGGAGGGGAAACGCGATCGCATCTCGAATACTGGCACAATCAGTTAACAACATCACTAGCCGATCAATTCCAATTCCTAAGCCTCCGGTTGGCGGCATTCCATACTCCAGCGCCGTCAAAAAGTCTTCATCCACTCCTTGCGCTTCCAAATCTCCAGCAGCCTTACGCGCGGCTTGCGCTTCTAGTCGTTGCCGTTGATCAATTGGATCAGTAAGTTCGGAAAAACTATTTGCTGTTTCGCGTCCCACCATAAACAACTCAAATCGCTCTACTAAACCAGGCTGCGAACGATGAGGTTTAGCCAAGGGAGAAATTTCGAGAGGAAAATCAATTACAAACGTAGGCTGAATTAAAGTATCCTCAACTTTTTGCTCAAAAACTTCATTCAAGACTTTTCCAATTGAATTACATTCGTCTAAACGCTCAATTCCAGCATTAGTAGCAGCAGCTTTAGCATCTTCAAGACTTTGGCAGGCGCTAAAATCTATGCCTGTTTGTTCCTGCACTAACTCATACATCGTGACTCTGCGCCATGGCGGTGTAAGGTTAATTGCCTCGCCTTGGTAAGTAAGTTGCAGCGTTCCTAATACTTCTTGAGCAACGCTAACAATCAAATTCTCGGTTAGCGCCATCATGTCGTAATAGTCAGCATAGGCTTGGTAAACTTCAATCGAGGTGAATTCAGGATTGTGCCGAGTAGAAATTCCCTCATTCCGAAAAATACGCCCTAATTCAAATACTTTCTCAAATCCGCCTACAATTAACCGCTTCAAATGAAGTTCTGTGGCAATCCGCAGGTACAACTCCATGTCTAGAGTGTTGTGATAAGTAATGAATGGACGCGCATCTGCTCCCCCTGCTTCGGTTTGAAGAACGGGTGTTTCAATTTCAATGAAGTCAAGCGATTCTAGGTAGCGACGAATTCCAGCAGTAATTTGAGCGCGGCGGCGGAAGGTTTGGCGTACTTCTGGGTTAACAATTAAGTCAACATAGCGTTGTCGATAGCGCTTTTCAGTGTCAGTAAGACCATGCCACTTATCGGGTAAAGGTAGCAGAGATTTGGTCAGAATGGTGTACTGCTGTACGTAGACAGACAACTCACCCTTTTCAGTCCGCTTGATTGTGCCTTTGACTCCCAGAATATCTCCCACATCTGTTAACTGCTTGATGTGGTTGAAAGCATCTGGATCAATATCTGCCATCCTTTGGGAAATTCTTGTTTTATCCAGATATAGCTGAATTGTGCCAGTTTCATCTTGTAAGCTAAAGAAGGCAAGTTTACCGAAGACACGACGAGCTAGAATGCGTCCTGCGATCGCAACTTCCAATTCAACTTCTTCACCGCTTGGCAAATGGGCAAATTTTTCTTGTAATTCAGCCGCGTGATGCGTTGATTCCCAACGATAAGCATAAGGATTGAACCCCAGTTGCTTTAGCTGTTCAACTTTCTCCAGCCGCGCCGCACGGATTTCATCTAAGGTTGATGCACTTTGAGGTTCTTGGGGTTGGGACTTATCAGAGGACATGGTGACGAATTTCTAGCAGCAAACTTCAATTATAAAATGCTGGCGAGGCGTACTTTGATACTTTTGATCAGTAATAGCGATACTTTCAACCGAATTCATTGCTTATAAGGATAAGGAGATGAACACAGTTAAGCTAAAAATTCGGCGTTGGTAAATTAATAGATGAAGTTTAGATTTCTATTCCTTGCGATGGCAGATAATAGCATTGCAAGGAAGTTGAAGACAAATACTCCATGAAATGTCCTGAATGTGGCAGCGAACAT
>JAHHHE010000009.1 GCA_019359535.1 Gloeocapsa sp. UFS-A4-WI-NPMV-4B04 | reverse complement strand
TCTCTGGAGTCATGTCCTGTACATCATGTCTATTTTTACTCATCCTACATTTTTGCTTCGATTCTAGTTCCCTAGTCCCTTAAATACTTTAAGTATTAATACTTATTACAAAACTGAGATGCTCCCCCGCACGAACTTATGCAGAGTTAGACCAAGCGATCACGGATGCTCTCGCTGCCGTAACGACAAAAGACATTATTGGCTGGTTCACTCACTGCTGTTGCTATATTTCACCCGATTGAGAACCGCTGTAAGTTCAAGGCTAATAACTTAAGTCCGTTAAAACGGACTATACAACACTCACTTTTTCAGCTAGTCGAGTTTATTCAACTTTAGCTGAAAGCTGTGAGAATTTACTCCTTGGCGGACGTGGTGCAAGATGTGAGTCTACCTGATGGTATCTAGTTATTAGTCATTTTTTGGTACATATCCTGTATCCCTCATAGCTATTGTTAATTAAGGACTGATACTAATAACTTTCTTACGTCCATTGCGCTTTGACTGCACCACCAGCAGTACAAAAAAGTTAAAACCCAATCAGAGCTAAACTTCAACTATTCATTGTGAGAACTAAAGAAATTGGTAGGCATATTAACCCTTAGTTGGGGGGCTGTGCGCGGCTTTACATGAGACTGAAAAATAAACTGCCGAGAGATATATTAATTTCAGACCGACAATCTTGTAATCTTGGATGAGAGAAAATGAACCATAATTCTAAGATAGAGGCAGAGATTGTCGCGTGTGAGCAGCAGCTTTACACTGCACAGCTCTCCTCAAATGTATCTCTGCTTCAAGAGCTTCTCTCCGACGAGCTTATATTTGTGGGGCCGTCGGGTGAAATTTTCACCAAGCAGATGGATTTGGAGTTACACCGCTCCGGGAGTATTAACATGACTAAATTAGAGCCGAAGGAGCAAGAGATTCGCTGTTTGAATGGCGCAGCCGTCGCAGTGACAAAAATCTTTCTGGCTGGAACGTTTCAGGGAGTCTCTTTCGCTGGTGATTTTCGCTACACTCGGATTTGGCATCATACCGAAAAAGGGTGGCGCATCATTGCCGGACATTGTAGCGCGATCGCATAATCTTACAGCCGAACGCCAAAGTTATTAACAGCTGCGACCGCCTACAACTTCGTTTCCTTCGCTCCTTCCTCGCTCGTGTCTCTAAGCTTCCGATAACGGGTGAGATTGGTCGTTAGATCACAGCTAAGGCATAAAAACTACCCCGATACAAGTTGTTGAGCTTCCTGCTTTTGTGCAGAAGATTGAGTACCAAGTTGAATTAGCTCTACTTTGTAGCCATTGGGATCTTCCACAAAAGCAATGACTGTTGAGCCATGTTTCATTGGGCCGGCTTCACGCACCACTTTACCGCCCCTGCTTTTTATTTGCTCACAAGTGCCATAGATATCATCAACTCCAATAGCAATATGACCATAAGCATTGCCCAAGTCGTACTTGTCTGTACCCCAGTTGTAGGTTAGTTCTAAAACAGTATGATCGGATTCATCACCGTAGCCGACAAAAGCAAGGGTAAACTCTCCTCCTGGATAATCTTTCTGACGCAGTAACTTCATCCCTAATAGTTCGCAGTAGAACTTGAGGGATTCTTCTAGATTACCGACGCGCAGCATGGTATGTAGTAATTTCATGACTTATTCCAAATTCCTTTTTTAATTGTAAAGACTCGGTTAATCACGTCTTGGCATGAATTCAACGATTCTGCTCTTGGGCAAAATGTCAGTTGAAATAAGTAGACATTTTTGTGAAAAGTCAGCTAAACCCCTATCCTAACGATTAGATTCACCGCAGAGGGACAGATGAGAGGAGGACAAGGAACAAGGGAACAAGGGACAAGGGGAATTTTAGCCCATCGCCCTATTACCTCTGCTGCTTTGTGTGGTGAGCCAGTTAAATTGTGCTAGATGAGAGGAGCTACATAGGATGATCGATACGCTAGAGACTGCCATTGAAAACATTGTTGCTAGAGAAATTCTTGACTCTCGCGGACGGCCAACAGTGGAAGCTGAAGTTCACTTAGTAAGTGGGATTGTTGGGGTAGCGCAGGTTCCCAGTGGTGCATCTACTGGAACTTTTGAGGCTCACGAACTACGAGACGACGATCAAAGCCGCTATGGAGGTAAAGGGGTACTCAAAGCGGTTGAAAACATACGTGAGATAATTGCCCCAGAATTATTAGAAATGGATGCGGTTAACCAAGAACTCCTAGATCGCACGATGATTTCGCTTGATGGTTCTCCGAATAAATCTAAGTTAGGGGCTAATGCAATTCTGGCGGTTTCCCTAGCGGCTGCAAAGGCTAGTGCAGACTATTTTGGGCTATCGCTTTATCGTTATCTTGGTGGCCCTTTAGCGAATCTGCTGCCAGTACCGTTGATGAATGTGATTAACGGGGGCGCTCATGCGTCTAATAATGTGGATTTCCAAGAATTCATGATTGTTCCCATTGGTGCTACCTCATTTCGGGAAGCGTTGCGTTGGGGAGCAGAGGTATTTATGGCTTTGAGCAAAGTGTTGGATGACAAAGGCTTGCTCACGGGTGTAGGCGATGAAGGTGGGTTTGCTCCTAACCTGGAGTCAAATCAGGCGGCTTTGGAATTGCTGATGATGGCGATCGCTAAGGCTGGTTATAAACCAGGCGAAGAAGTCGCTTTGGCAATGGATGTGGCGGCTAGTGAGTTTTACAAAGAAGGTCAATATATCTACGACGGTGCAGCCCACGCACCAACTGAGTTTATTGATTATATGGCGGGGCTAGTGCAGCAATACCCGATTATTTCAATTGAGGATGGGTTGCACGAGGAAGACTGGCAGCATTGGCAGTTACTAACTCAAAAGTTAGGTAATACTCAGCTAGTGGGTGATGACTTATTTGTTACTAACGCTACTCGCCTCCAAAAAGGTATTGAGCAAAAAGCCGCTAACGCGATTTTGATTAAGCTCAATCAAATTGGTTCTTTGACTGAAACTCTAGAAACAATTGATTTGGCAACTCGTAATTCTTTTAGATCAGTAATCAGTCATCGCTCCGGTGAAACTGAAGATACAACGATCGCTGACTTGGCAGTTGCAACGAGGGCAGGTCAAATTAAAACTGGTTCTCTGTGTCGCAGTGAAAGAGTAGCAAAATACAATCGTTTACTACGAATTGAGGATGAATTAGGCGATCGCGCTGTTTATGCTGGTGCAGTTGGTTTAGGGCCAAAATAGGGGCTAGGGATCAGGGGCTAGGGACTAGGGAAGAAAAAGAAGAATTTATTTTAAATACCCCTAGTTTAAGCTTCGGTTTAACTTCTTACCCCTGACCCCTAGCTTATGGATAAAAGCCCAACTTGGGTAATCCCAAAGTTTCATCCCAACCCATCATCAAGTTCAAACACTGAATCGCTTGGCCTGCTTGTCCTTTGATCAAGTTATCGATCGCTGAGATCACGATTACTCGACCAGTTCGCGGATCAACTTCAATGCCGATGTAACAAAGATTGCTGCCACAAGCCCACTTTGTTTGAGGATAAATACCGCTTTCACACACTGTTACCCAAGGCGAGTTACGGTAGAAAGCGGTGTAAATTGTAATCAAATCTTCTCGAATTAAACCAGGATCGCGCAAGGTAGCGTAAACTGTTGCCAAAATTCCGCGCACCATTGGAATTAAGTGTGGGGTAAATTGGACTTTAACATCTTGTCCGGCTAAGTCACTACAAACCTGCTCAATTTCCGGCGTATGCCGATGACCCGCAACACCATATGCACCCAAGGAGTTGTCTGCCTCAGCTAGCAATAAACCAACTTTAGACTGCCTTCCCCCCCCAGAAGTACCAGATTTTGCATCAATAATCGCAGTTTCGGGCGCAATTAAACCTTGCTTCAGTAGTGGTGAGAGTGCCAAGAGACTAGCTGTAGGATAGCAACCAGCACAGCCAATGAGCTGACTTTCGGCAATTTGCGCGCGGTACAGTTCTGGTAAGCCATAAACAGATGTTGCGGCTACAGCGCGATCGCTTCGCTCTCCTCCATACCAAGCTTGGTAAGTTTCTAGATCAGTAAACCGATAGTCTGCGGAAAGATCCAGTACCTTACATCCTTTGCCTATCAGTGTTGGAGCCATTTGATAGGCAAGACCATTCGGCAACGACAGAAATACAACTTCGCAGCGACTGGCAATTATTTCAGGATCTACTGGTTCTATAGATTGGTTAACGCGATGAGCTAGATGAGGATATAGAGATGCAAAAGACTTACCTGCACTACTTTCACCGCCTAAATAAACAAGTTCGACTTCTGGATGATCCATTAAAAGTCTGACTAGCTGCACCCCGCCATAGCCTGACGCACCAACAATTCCAACCGATACGCGCCCCATATCACCCATAATGATTAATCCTTATATACTTTGATATTTGGTAAAAATGGTTGAACTTTCGCGCTAATTGTAGTACCAAAACTCGTTTATAGTGACATGATTTTTTGATAATTCCCCGCTCTTTTTCATAACTTCTATTAGCTGTCAACTAATTTTTGATTGACTTTGCCCATGCGGGGATGAGGCTTGTACCTTCTTCACTCACCACTGGTTTGGTTAAAGAAGGTACAATCAAAATGTAAGCAAACTTTAAAAAACTTTACGGTTTAATTGAATTGAACTTTTCTGTGCAGCAGCCTAAGACCGCTTCAAACCAACCTTTTCAGTTTGACTCGATTGATGCCGCTTTAGCAGACCTAAAAGCTGGTCGCGCCTTAGTAGTGGTAGATGATGAAAACCGGGAAAATGAAGGTGACTTAATTTGCGCCGCCCAGTTCGCCACGCCGGACATGATTAATTTTATGGCAGTGGAGGCACGGGGTTTAATTTGTCTAGCAATGACGGGCGATCGCTTGGATGAACTCGATCTGCCCTTAATGGTTACTAACACTACAGACAGCAACCAAACTGCTTTCACTGTCAGCATTGATGCTGCCCCAAATTTGGGTGTGACAACAGGTATCTCAGCCGAAGATCGCGCCCGCACCATTCAAGTAGCCATCAACCCAGCTACCAAAGGTTTAGATTTACGTCGTCCTGGTCATATCTTCCCACTACGGGCTAGAGAGGGAGGTGTATTAAAACGAGCGGGTCACACAGAAGCTGGTGTTGACTTACCTCAATTAGCAGGACTATATCCAGCTGGCGTGATTTGTGAAATTCAAAACTCTGATGGCTCAATGGCTCGATTGCCTGAATTGATCAAGTATGCCGAAATTCATAAACTGAAAATAATTAGTATTGCCGATTTAATCAGTTATCGTCTCAAGCACGAGCGATTTGTCTCCCGTGAAACAGTCACTCAGTTACCTACACAGTTTGGTCATTTCCAAATCTATGCTTACCGCAATACCTTAGATAATTTTGAGCACGTCGCGATCGTGAAAGGCGATCCAGCCGATTTCCCAGGTCAGTCTGTGATGGTACGGATGCACTCAGAATGCCTTACAGGTGACGCTTTGGGTTCTTTGCGCTGCGACTGCCGAATGCAATTACAAGCGGCTTTGAAAATGATTGAGAATGCAGGTAGAGGTGTAGTGGTCTATCTGCGGCAAGAAGGGCGCGGAATTGGGCTAATTAATAAGCTGAAGGCTTACTCATTGCAAGATATGGGGCTGGATACAGTCGAAGCGAATGAGCGCTTAGGTTTCCCGGCTGACTTGCGGAATTACGGGGTAGGGGCGCAAATTCTCAATGATTTGGGAATAGAAAAGATCCGCCTGATTACAAATAATCCCCGTAAAATTGCTGGCTTGAAGGGTTATGGTTTGGAGATGGTGGATCGCGTGCCACTTCTAATTGAAGCAACTGACTACAATTCAACCTACCTAGCAACGAAAGCTGAAAAGCTGGGTCATCTGCTATTGCAGACATATCTTGTCACCGTAGCAATTCACTGGCAAGATGAACCTTTGTCAGTAACCGATCGCTACGATCGCTTGGAAAAATTGCGGCATTTGGCAAGTAGCCATAACTTATTAGTCCAAGAGGAAGCACGGCCAGTAGCGATCGCCTTATTTGGTAAGCCTTCTTTGACTGTCCACTTAGGTTTAGATCAAGCAAAAGTTGCTGCTGCTGATTGGTATCAGCAGCCAAGTCATCCTTATGTGCAAGCGATCGCCCAAATTTTGGATAACTTGGCAACTTGGCCTCACATCCAACAACTAAAATTTATGGTTTCTCCTGGCGCTGATCCCTTAACCAGCCTGCAAGTCCAACTGGATCGGCAAAATTTACCTAAAGACAAGCTACCGTCAGTAGTTTGTAACCACCTAGAAACGCAGAAGATTTATTGCTTTGGCTGTTAATTTTAATTAGGGTTAGGGGTTAGGGACTTCTTAGGTTCCGCTATCGATCTTGCTTACTTCCTGATCCGATAGCTTTACTTCAAGCGATCGCACTGAGTCCTCAATGCTAGTAATTTTGCTTGCACCAGGGATAGGGACTATAACTGGTGACTTTGCCCTTAGCCATGCCAGTACAATTGAATATACTGATGCGCTCTTTTCTTGAGCTAGTTTTGAAATCACAGGAATATCTTGTAAGCGGCTAACGCGACGGCTTCCACCCAAAGGACTCCAAGGCAAAAACGTTAGCTTTTCCTGTTCGCAGTATTCCAATACACCGTCAAACTCTGGCTGACGAGACCAAGGGTTGTACTGATTCTGGACAGAGACAATATCAACTACATCCCGCGCTTGTTTAATCTGTTCAACTGAGAAGTTGGAAACACCAACGAATCGAATTAAACCGGATTCTACTGCTTCTTTGGCTGGTGTCAGTGATTCGGCAATTGTGTACTTTGGATCTGGCGCGTGGTACTGCCAAATATCTATTGGTTTATTGCCGCCTAAAGACTCAAAGCTAGCCTTTATTGTCTCCCGCAGGTGGTCGGGGTTGCCATTGCGCGTCCAGTCACCGTTAGGACGCATTAAACCGCCTTTAGTTGCAACTATCACATGGCTAGTATCGCCGTTATACTGCTGAAGTGCCTTACCAATTAGTCGCTCGTTGTGGTGCTTGTCTGACTCGTCTTTGCAGTAAGAATCAGCAGTATCAATCAGAGTAACGCCGAGGTCAAGAGCGCGATGGATGACTTCTATTGCTTGCGATTCTGGTGGTCTACTACTTAAAGATAGCGGCATTCCGCCTAAAGCGATCGCGCTGATTGTGACATCAGTATTTCCCAGATGTTTGATTTCCATCACTTACTCTTACTTTCTTTTCTTTACATTTCATTGATTCCAGAAAGTTAGCTGGAATTAATCTGTCTTACGGTGAATTTCCGCTATTTAAGTTTTGGATGCGCTAGAGCAAATAGCTCTAAGATTAAGGCAATTCTATTGCTGGAAGTTCGTTAAGCTCTAGCTGACGTTAGCATACTTCTAACTTAGTACCGTTCAAATACCTAACGAAATACCAGTAATTGTCAAAACTTTTTTTAATCCTTGGCAATATCTTCATCACTAACGCCAAGGGTACTGACATCTTAGAAATCTCCAGAGAAAACCTTGGTATGTTGCTGTTATCGTAAGCTTATGTTCACCAAATTTTTGTCCCATCCACAACATTGGCACAACCATTGCTGTTATTAAAAGAACAATTCCTAACTTGGCACGTTTAAATGCTACTTCGTCAAAAATACCGCGATCGCCTAATTCTATGCTCACGCGCTGGCGATCATCAGTTTCTAAATAATTCACGACGTTTGTAGCAGTTGCATACCTCTGTTTTTTCGGATCTAAAACTTTTTTTAGCTTTTGTAATTCAAATTATTCGCCACAAAAATGTTGCATAACAAAGTAGCGGAAACTTTCATGTCAACAAGCATAAATTGGGACATATGGTTCACCTACAGTATGTGGCTCAGGGATATGTTCAGCAATGTTCTTTCAACCCAACTACAGTTCTAAAATAACCTTTTTCATCTTTCTCCATCGGAATTTATTGCCATTTATAAAAAGAGTCAATTAAAGCTACCCCTCTATTACGAGGAGTGAACAACTTAAATTTAATTGTACTTGCCATGTAATTTATTTCGTAACATCAAGTAAGTAAAAACTTATTATAAAATATTTAAGAGTTTGTCCGACTTAGTGTTTTAATCCAAAAAGTAAATAATATTAAAAGCGGGAATTAAAATTAACTAATTCCCGCTTATTTAGATGTTTTGACTAACTGGCGAAGAGCTATTATTTAAAAATAGGATTTCGGGGTTTAAGTCAAATTTTTATTTCTGTAGCAGAATGTGAAGCCTAGCGCGCGCATTGCAAAACTCTAAAGGCGCAATCTAGCTTCTAACCTCTGATTTCTTTTATTGTTACTGCCAAACCAATACCTTGGCTTCGTAAGCTCCTAAATCAAGGATAATGCCATCATCACCAGATTCAACATCATAATTACCCGTCCATTCGTGCCATTTTCCAGCTTCTGGAAAGTTAGGAACTTGATACCCACCCAAGAAGTTTTCAGAGAAATTCGCTACGACAACTACACGGGAACCTTGATCATTCCATCGGGTGTAAGCCAGCACTTTTGCTTCTGGATTTTCGTGAAAAAAGTCGATATTTTCTGTGTAGAGTGCCTGATTGTGTTCGCGCAGATTAATCAAGCCTTTGTAAGATTCAAATAAGCTACGATTTAGGTCATGACCTAGTAAAGTCCAATCAATTTTCGCTGAATCTGGGGTTTTGGGTTTATACTCGCCAAACTCTTCGCCCATCCAAATTAGAGGAACACCGATCGCAGTCATTAAGATAGCAGCCCCCAGTTTAACTCGCTTGAAGGCTTCTTCGTCAAAAATGTTGCGATCGCCTAATTCCACCATCACATGATTGTGGTCATGGTTTGTCAGGTAATTCACAACATTCGTTGCACCCATAAATCCTTGGCGCTTGCAGTCGATCACATCCTTAAGACGCTCTAAATCAAATGTGTCGCCGCAGATATGCTCTAAAATGCAGTGATAAAAGCTATCATGCCAGCAGGCATCCATCGGGCCATCTACATTGGTGATGCTGGGGGTTTCAGGGATATGTTCAGCAACATTGTAAAACGGCTTCATATTAGCTGTCTCTTTAGCCTGTTGCACAATCCAGTGCATAAAGTCGTAGTTGGCAATTTGCCGCGCCGCATCGTAGCGAATGCCGTCAATGTGATATTCCTGAATCCAGTGACGCACGGTATCACCAGCGAACCGCCGTGCTGGGAAAGTATCTAGTTTTTTGTCGTAGAATTCGTAATTAAACTCTGGCCCCCAGTTGTTATCTGGATCGCGAGGTTCGTGATAATACCAGTAATCGTGATCGATTTGAGTGAGTGGTGCTGAGGCTTCGGAGTGGTTATAAATCCCATCCATAATGACGCGAATACCTCTAGCATGACACTCATCAATCAGGTTTTTCAATCTATCAGTTGTGCCGTAGCTAGATTCAGTAGCAAAGAAGTGACGAGGGTTATATCCCCAGCTGTAGTCGCCAGGATACTCTTTTACTGGCAAGAGTTCAATTGCATTAACACCTAATTCGCATAAATAATCTAATTTTTCTACTACATGCTTATATTTACCACGAGCGTAAGGATCATCCTCACCCCCAGAAAAGTCCCCAACGTGCAGTTCATAGATTACTAATTCGTGATCAGCAGGTAGTGGTTTGTCGTCGTGTTGCCAGACGTAGGTATCAACAATGCGATCGCCGTCTTTAATTCTGACGACACTGTTTTCTTCATTATCAACATCAGTTGCGTAGGGCTCAGTTACATCTACCCATTGATCTGGTTCAAAAAACCAAGATTTTGATTGAACGCGGAACTTGTATTGATATACTCCATCGGACAATTCAACTTTGGTACGGAAATAACCATCTTCACCTTTTTCCATTGGGATTTCTTCCCAATTGGAGAAAGAACCAATTAAAGCAACTCCTTTGTTGTATGGGGCAAATAAATTAAATTCAATCGGACTTGCCATAGAAGTGTCTTGAGTAACAAAAGTAACATCAGTATTTTCCAATAGCTTAATTGCTCTTGCAAATCATTCTAGAGAGATAAATTGCCTTTTGAGGCAATAATTCTTAATGGTTAGCTCAATGAGAAGCCTAAAAACTATTTAGGCTATTTTTCCGTTAATAAGGGTTAAAATCGTCAAATATGCCAAATCTATAGATATAGAGATTACTACTTTGATGCAGCACAAAGTAACTTACACCTAAGTAAGTCATAAGTAATTCTAAAAATTGCGGGTTACTCGGTGCTTAAATATGCGATCGCCTGACGTATCCAATCTTCGGTATTGGCGTTTTTTGATAAGCCAGCGTTTTGACTCACCGATTGCAATGCTTGGGAAACTTCACTAGCGGTATATCCCAGTGCCAACAGCGTCATCTGTACTTCTTCTAAGACGGCGGGGGAAAGTGGCGTAGTTGAAGCAGTAGCCGCTAGTCCAGTTGTATTGCGCCACTCAGCTAGCTTCTTTTTGAGTTCTAGAGAAATGCGTTCAGCTGTTTTACCACCCACACCAGGCGCTTGAATTAGCAACTGAATGTTACCAGTAACGATCGCCTGGACTAAATCTGGTAGTTCTAGCGTGTCTAAAAGTGCGATCGCACTAGACGCACCAATGCCACTTACACTGATCAAGTGGCGAAACAAATCTCGTTGCGCTAACGAACCAAATCCGTACAACATCGGCTGTTCTTCACGAATTTGCAGATGTGTAAAGACTTGCACAGGTTCACCACTTGCGGGTAACTGATCCGCCAAACGCGCTGGAATTTGCAGATCATATCCGCAAAAGTTAACTTCCAGCGTCAGGATGACACGATTACCGCCGCTTTTTTGGATACCCGCAACTGTTCCTTTAAGGTAGCTAATCATTCTAGAAAACCAAAATGTTTTAAGCCTTCCAAAATACCACCCGCACAGTTCGCTTTAGCCAAGTAACGATAATTATCTGGGTTGGTGTTGTGCCATTCAAGTAGTTCTAAGCTGGCATTTCCGACAACAATCCCCCGTTCTTCTCCCACTGAAAATAAAGCAATATCATTGCCAGAGTCACCACAAACAACTGTTTTCTCTGCCTCAATTCCCCATTTCTGACGGAGAAACTGCATAGCTAAACCTTTGTCACTATTGCGGGGTAGAATATCAAGGTCTTGTCCGGTACTATAAATCAACTTGGTATCTAAACTCCGCTCTTGCAGTAAAGACTTTAGTTGCGGCAGAACAACGGATGCAGCTACCTCTGTTAGAAAAAAACTAACTTTGAAGGGACGCTGTTCTGAATCTGGTTGGGGAGTAAGATCAGCAAAATGAGTAGTAGTAGCTACTACTAAATCCCGATCCCATCCTTGAGAAAGTCTTTCTGACCATGCAGGCTCGGGAGTATCATTGCCATTGAGGTAAATTTCTGTACCCACAGCAGCAATTAAAGCATCGGGTTGGAGGAGATTTTTCGCAGTTTGAAGTTGTTGATACAGAACGGGCGATCGCCCAGTCGCATAAACTATTTTTGTCCCGTGTTCTTCGCGATGCCTCCTCAGCTTGTGATTGAGTTCTACTAAAGCTTTGTCATCGCCTACGAGGGTATTGTCTAGATCGGTTACAAAAAGAAATGGAGTCACAATTGAGTTTAAATAAAAATTTGACACAGTGAAAGCGATCGCGTTAGTAGCTTACGATAATCTTTGCAAATATAGATGTCAAAACTCAAAATGAACTTGAACTGAATCTAAAAATTTAAGCTGTAGATCAGTTTGAGCATTACCACAATTGATGGCAATTTCTATCCAACCATGACTGCCAATCAAAGCTAATGCACCTTGTTCTGAATCACTATAACTTTGAGACCCTGGTATAGTTACCCCTGAAGCAACAATAGACCAAATTTTGCCTTGCACGTCAGCGCCTGGAATGTTGGTAATTAAATTGCCGAAGGAATCAATATACTGAATGCAGCCAACTATCCCGTTTGCTGTTACAGTGCATTCCGGTATAGCTACCTGAACCAGTGTTGCTACATCAATTTCTTCTCCCATCTTGTCTAAAGCAACTCCACTAGCAAGATGCGCCCCTATTGGTGCAAAGATATCTCTACCATGAAACGTGGCGCTAGGTTCAGGAATTCTCCAATAATTGGTATTTGTCAGTTCTACAGCAATAATCGCCTCACTTTGACTCAGCACACCACTGAATAGTCCATTATCAGGCCCCACCAAAAAACCGCCTGCAAATTCCACGGCGATCGCTTTTCTTTGGCTACCCACACCCGGATCTACGACAGCAACATGAACCGTAAAATCTGGGAAATATGGGTAAGCGTTCATTAAACAAAACCTCGCCGCCATAATGTTTTGGGGCGGAATTTGGTGCGTCAGATCCACTATTGTAAGAGTAGGGTTAATTTGGGCGATCGCTCCCTTCATTACGCCTACATACACATCGCTTAACCCAAAGTCAGTTAAAAGGGTGAGAATTCGATTTTCAGGCACTGTACCACACTATATCCAAAGACTGGTTTTTATGAAGAATATATAAAATTGTTTCTGTAGCCCTTGTTACTAAATACCTGGTTTGTTACGATAGTAGGACATAAGCAGAAAGAACAAAGAGAAATGTCAGCCATGAACAGAAATAGACAACAACTCGCCAAACAAGCAGCTGAAGCTCATCGCGTCAATATCCAAAAAAACATCCAACATCGCTTGGAAGTCGCCAAAGCTCAAGGTGATGAAAAATTGATTCGTCAGTTGGAAGCAGAACTTAACTACTGCAACTAAGATTTTCAAGTTACAAGTTGCTGGTCAAATAAGCTTTGATAAATAAAACATTAAGGGGGTGTCATCTTTGACATCCCCTTTGGTATTAGCTAGCGTTATCTACCGCCTACTACTACATTTTTAATCCGCACATGGGGGCCGCCAACACTAACTGGTAGTGGCATTTGTCCTCCCTTACCACAGCCACCGTTGAGGTAGACGCTATCGTTACCGATCGCTTCGATATCTTTAAGCGTCTGAAAGACATTACCGCTTAGAGTAACATCACTCACAGGTTCAGCTATTTTACCATTGCGAATCATATAGCCTTCAGCTGCTGCAAAAGTGAACATTTCTCCGTTTGTTTGTCCACCTAGCATCCGCACAGCGTAGACTCCCTCGTCAATATCTTTAATCATGTCTTGGAAGGAGCGATCGCCAGCTTCAATCGCCGTATTCGTCATGCGGACAATTGGGGGATGCGTGGCGTTGATTGCACGAGCATTTCCTGTAGGTTCTTCATGCAGTTTGCCAGCAGTTTCACGGTTATGTAAACGCTGGTTAAGAATGCCATTTTTAATCAGGTATTTACGTTGCGCGGGTACGCCTTCATCGTCATACTTAATTGAGCCTGGTAATCCTGGAATAGTAGCATCGTCTACCACATTCAGTTGCTCAATTGCTAGGGGTTTACCTAGTGTAAGTAATTCCTGCATTTGAGGGTTTTCGTAAACAAAGTCTGCTTCCGATAAATGCCCAAAAGCTTCGTGAATAAAAACTCCAGCGAGGTAAGGGTCTAAAACTACTGTATATTGCCCACCTTTGACTGATTTTGCTTCTAATTGACGAATAGCTCGTTCAGCCGCTCCTTTGACCCGATCTTCGATGCCTAGTAAGACGTTGTAATCTGAGCGTGAGTGGACAGATTCATAGCCTTGGCGCACAATACCACCTTCACCACGCGCGATCGCCGCGAAAGCACCAGAGACATCTAAGCGTTCTTGGACAATACAGCTACCAACGGAATTAACAAAGTAGTTGATGCTGAAGCGATCGCGGTAATTTACTGACGTTGTTTGAATTCTAGGATCAAAATTGAGTAACAGCTGGTTGTAGTTCTCCATTAGCTGCCGTTTTTCTGCTAAGGAAACTGAGCGCGGATCTTGTCCTAGTTGGACTGCTACATAGTCTTGAATTGGCTCTACAAGAGCTAATTGAGTTGTTTCCTTACCTACCAAATGAGCTTGAGCGATCGCTTCTGAAACTGAGTCTTTTAACTGAGGTAAACCATTAAAAGTCACAAAGCTCCAGCCACCCCGATGACAAGCACGTATACCGCCAGCTAGAGTAAAACTGCGATCAACCGCATCTAAGCTAGCGCCACGAAACGAAATGGAGGTTGATTCACTTTTTTCTAACCGAATTTCTAGGTAATCAACGGTATCGCGCTGTTCAGCAATGATCGCCTGTAACTGCTCTTGGATTGAAGTATCCACGTTTAAATCCTGACCTAGTTTAGATGTGTTGAAATTAAATAATGAGTTTCTTTCTCTAGTTTAATTTTTGTACATTATTTTAGTTAGGGAAATTTACATAATTATTGAAAAGTAGAAAAAATTTCTACTCATTTCTTGAGAGAGTAACGCTGTGAGGAACTATTCTTGAAATCTCTCATCTCTACTTTTGTCAAAACTTATACTAATAAGTTAAAACTTTAGAAGCGATCAATATTTGTCAATCTGTTTCGTGAGGAAGCGTATGCAAGCGGAACCAATTAGTTTAATTACCCGTGTCGGGGACACACTATGGAGCAATAGTCGCTGGATGAGCTGGAACTTGTTTTTAGCTTTTGTACCTTTAGCTATTAGCGTTTGGTTATTTCGCAAAAAGCGACACCGCTCTTGGTTATGGTGGCTAGGATTTTTAGTTTTCTTCGGTTTTCTGCCTAATGCGCCTTATGTTCTGACTGATATAATTCATCTAATCGAGGATATTCGCAAAATAAACTCGGTGTGGACAATCACTTTAGTTGTAATTCCACAATATTTATTATTTATTCTCGCTGGCTTTGGAGCCTATGTTTTATGTTTAATTAACTTAGGTTATTACTTAAATCGAATAGGTAAAAGCAACTGGATTTTGAGGGCTGAATTAATTACCCATGCTTTAAGCGCAGTTGGAATTTATTTAGGACGATTTCTTAGGTTTAATACTTGGGACTTCATTACTCAACTAGATGCTTTGGCAACCAGTGTTGTGGAAGATGTTTTTGGTAGAGTGCCTTTAGTAATTATCACTATAACTTTTGTAGTGGTTGCAGGCTTGTACTGGATTATGAAACGAGTAATTCTAGGAATTTTACTGCAAAGACAAACAGCGATCGCAACAAGGCAGCAAAACACACAAAAAGACTCTACAAACGTTGATTTTTAAATTAAAAGCTATCCTTGCGAAGAGCGTAATCTCTATCTTAGGAAGGGGTATCAATTGGCGCAACCTTCTATTAGAAGCAAAAAAGCGATCGCACTCACTTCTTCTCTCACTTACGTAATTTCCTCCGTGAAAGCGGCTATATTCCCTAATCTCAATCGCTGAGAGAAATTCATCACCCCGCTAAGACACTCTTCGTTACTCCATCTCCAGCCAAAGATTTTTGGATTCACCTGATTCACGTTAGTATCATTTCACGGCTAGTTTTCTGGTAGTTGATGCGGGGTTTAGACACCGTGCAAAAACTCGTAAATCTAGGTAAAATAGTATATCTGTATTAGTTCTGACTCCCAGACCAACATTTCTTAAACCTCCCTATCTAGAGGCGCTAATGGCTATTGAAACTACTGATACTGCTGGCAAGCAAAAAGCCCTAAATCTTGTGCTAAACCAGATTGAGCGCAGCTTTGGCAAAGGGGCAATTATGCGCTTAGGCGATGCCACCCGCATGAAGGTCGAAACAATCCCAAGCGGGGCGCTTACCTTAGACCTTGCTTTGGGTGGCGGCTTACCCAAGGGACGGGTGATTGAAATCTATGGTCCAGAAAGTTCTGGAAAGACGACAGTGGCGCTGCACGCGGTCGCAGAGGTACAAAAAAATGGTGGTATTGCTGCCTACGTTGATGCTGAACACGCCCTAGATCCTACCTATGCTGCGGCACTGGGAGTTGATATTAACAATCTCCTCATCTCCCAACCTGATACTGGCGAGTCCGCTTTAGAAATTGTCGATCAGCTAGTACGATCAGCAGCTGTTGACGTTGTAGTAATTGACTCGGTAGCAGCACTGGTTCCTCGTGCTGAAATTGAAGGCGAAATGGGTGACTCCCATCTAGGTCTTCAGGCCCGCTTGATGAGCCAAGCTTTAAGAAAAATTACTGGCAATATCGGTAAGTCCGGTTGTACGGTAATTTTCATCAACCAGTTGCGCCAAAAAATTGGTGTTACCTACGGCAGCCCGGAAACTACAACTGGCGGTAATGCTCTTAAGTTCTACGCTTCAGTCCGGCTAGATATTCGCCGAATTCAAACTTTGAAAAGAGGTACAGAAGAATTCGGTAATCGTGTCAAAGTCAAAGTTGCAAAGAACAAAGTTGCTCCGCCGTTCCGCATTGCTGAATTTGACATCATTTTTGGCAAAGGTGTTTCTACTCTCGGCTGTGTCGTTGACCTAGCAGAAGAAACTGGTGTTCTTACTCGTAAGGGCGCTTGGTACAGTTACAACGGTGACAATATCTCTCAAGGTCGAGACAATGCCATCAAGTACCTAGAAGAAAATACTCAAGTTGCCAAAGAAGTTGAACAGCAAGTACGTCAAAAGCTGGAAATGGGGGCCGTTGTCTCTGCAACTTCGGTAGCAGCAGTTAGCAGCGAAGAAGCAGAAGATATGGAATTAGAGTCGGAAGAATAATTACTCTTTGCTGAAACTTAATAAGTTTCAGTCACGACTGTCAATTCTTTATCTATTAAGCAAGTTGGTGGCATTCCTAGCTATACTGCCAACTTGCATTAAATATTTTGTAAATTTTATTACAATTTAGCTTAGTATAAATCTGCAATGTAAGCACTACAAATTTGACTTTGTGCTAGAGCATTTATCTAAAAATTAGTTGCATACAAAGCATTAACTTCCCGCTTAGCCTCCTTAATAAAGAAAATTAAAGGGGGATAGATTTTAATATTTTGATGTCCATATAGTTAGTACCTAAGTCAAATTTCAACAATCAATAATATTGCTTTAAAACCGCTTGGTAACTAGTTTTGGAGATTCACACGGAGGTACAGAATATTTGACAAAATTAGCAAGTTCCTGTAATTGACTAATCGCTTCGGCGCCCTCCAACTTCATCAGTTCTCGGTCGTCCCGCATTTCTGTCCAAGTAATGCCGTAGTCAGACACTAGAAATCGAATCAGGTGGCCGTCTCCTAAACTCACCATAAAAGAGGCACTGTTCATTTGACCACCGCAAGTGTAGCAGGATGCAGGGTATCCACGTCGCTCTAGCACGATTGCCAGAGCTTGGAGGTTCATCACAAGATCCTGAACAAATTGCCGATGTTGTTCTGCTAATCTCAGAAACATTTTTGTCCTCCAAACACCACACCTAATTGTATACCTTTTTAGATTTTCTTTATAATTTCTTTAGATTTTCAAATCGAGAGCCTCTTGACTTGATTTGAAGTGAAGCCTTATATTAGCTATTTTTACGGTCTTTGCATTGAGACGCAAGTCCTAAACCGCTTGTTCCTCGTTTACTCATAAAGATAACTAATTGAAAGAATAAAGACAGATACGGTATTAGGGTAAATTAACCTTGATGACCGTAGCTGTCTTTTTAGTTACACTAGCTAATTTAACTTCTTGGAATCAGCTATTTATATTACTTGCCACCATCCGAATGCTGGACCAAGGAATCGAACTACTATCCAAGAAGCAACTAAAAAGCCGATTCCAATCCAAGCACCACGAGTTGTCCAGCTAACAAATTTTTCTGCTTGGCTTTTAGTAAAGGGAAGCCAGGAAATGAATCGGACTTCCTGACCGTATTGTTCTCCAAGTGCGGTTTTACGACGCTTTGCTTCGCCCATAATATTACAAAAAGATATCGTTCACATTTGAACGTTTCAATCCCAAGGAATTTACAAGTACCTAAATTAAAGTATAGCTTTTACCCGACAGTTTAATCAGTTTTTCCTGTTGGTAGGTGCTGTGATTAGCTAATTGATTCAAAATCAGCAGAGTTATCAGGTTGGGAAAAAAAGCTGGAGTCTAAATAATTAATGCGTGCTAGAGGGCTAAGAGCAGCCAGAACGTGGGAGCCATAGCTGCGGTGAAGTACGCGGTTATCGAGCAGTGCAACAACGCCTTGACGATCTCGCACTGGTGCGATCGCTCGTTGTAATTCGTTCAAAGCTGTAGGCAACAAATACAGCCGAAACCAGTCTAAGCGCGAGCGCTTGTAATCAGCTACCCGTCCAGCCACTAGGGGATTTTCTAGCGATGGTAGGGGCAAAGTTGCGATCACAAGCAATTGAGGCGCTGGCAAAACCCTTTGATGCTCCCGCCAGAATTCCCATCCACTCACTAAGATGCCATTATCATCTAGACAAGTTTTCTCCACCTGCACCCGCGAACCAAATGAGGCAGCTAAAATTGCGCCTACTTGAGACTTGAGTGGCATATCACCTACCAAGATTACCGTTAGTCCTGGAGCAGTTGCACTTAAGCTGATCAACGAGTTGACTTTTTCAATAAATGCTGCCTGAAATTGAGGTGTATTTGGTAGGGGCAACTTATCTGGCAGATACAGTTGAATTAGTTCATTGTGGCGATCTGCGGAAAACTTTAGGCACGTTAAATCGCTTAAGCCAACACTTTGGCGGTATATGGGAGCCTCAGCATCTTGATCCAATGCACTACCAATTAAAACTACTGGTTGCTTAGACCAAATTGGCGCGAGGGCGGAAGCTACTGAAATAGGGGCGCAGTACAAAGAAAATAAACCTTGCCGACGGTTTATCTTCGCCCAGAGCAATTGTCCATCAGTTTGGAACTGCTGCCAAAAATTTTGCCAGGTTTTTGGTAAGTAGAAGCACGAAGCTTCTCGCTGCTGTTCGTCTAGTCTTTTATACAGACGCTGCAAAATTTCTTGTTCTGGTAGCGCAATTAGATGGCATTCATAAGGGTTAGCGGGATGCTGAAACATCGCTTGGGTTAGTTGCACTCTCGCATCCCGAATTGCCTCTACCTGCAAAGGACAGGCAAGCATTAATTCATCCCAGTCACTCGGTTGAATACCGATGGTTAGTTGAGAACAAGTCCAGTCTTCTACATCATCTACACCATCAATAATCGTGGGAACGCCACTAGGAAAATCATTCTGTTGTTTCAGCCTAGCTGCTAACCAAGCTTGAGGCGATGTGAGTAGTAATCCTTGGAAATCGCCATCAGGCCAGCGATCGCCTGTGCGGATCACCTTGTTTACCTGAAGCCATTGTTGGAGGCGCGGAATTTCCATACTTTTCAAGCGCTGCTGCACATTCTCAGGAGCCACCATAATCACAGGTTCATGCCACATCAAGGCAGGCGCAAGATAACTTAGGCGATATCGTCCCTGATAACCACAACCAGCCCCTACTTGAATTAAAGCACTACGCCCTAGCCGCAAGGCTCGCGCTACCAACCGCGCCATCGTCAAGTGATGCGGCCAGAAAGGAACACGATCTTGCGATCGCAGGAAGTTATGCAATGAATAATGAACTTCTGCCTCTATCACACGCTTCTACATCTAAATAGCCAACTTTTATTACCAACTACGCCACTTTTCTTCACAATTATGGAGTTTAATTTTTAAAATCCCTGTAATTCTATATTGACTTACTTCTCACTTCTCTACCATGCCAATTTAGAGCAGAATTTAAACTAAAGCCTTTAACTATCAGTTTAAACAGCAAAACCCAACTTGTTGCTCAATTACTCTATTTAATTTAGATTAGATAACCTTGTACCACAAAACACATTGCAGTTGTGAATAGCCATTGATATATTAGGTTAGATTGCTGTTCAAATGCTTGCAGCATGAACTTAAGCTATTATTTAAAACTTACTTATATGATAACTTAATCAATTATAGATCGGTATATGTTCTAGGTTTGGTTTTAAATCTACATAGCTTAGTTAAAAAAAGCTATTTATTAATTTTATTTAATAATATTACATAGCCAATTTATGCTATACCGATATTTTTTATTTATAAACAATTCATTTTTTAAACTTTAAACATTAAGTAATATAAAATATTTAGTCAAAATTGTGGTATTCATGGATAAATTAGAATTGCTTAGACTCGTTTAGCAGATAATTATTTATCTAAAATAGAACTATAATTATTGATTACAATGACTTATTACTAAGCTGAAATACATTTAAGTTGCATTAGCTTGAAAATAGGTGAAAAGTATGATGAAGATATTTACACCTGCTGTTTAAATGGCAAACTAGATGCTTTCTAGCTATGCAGCAGTATTTATATACTAGCTGCGATTCGTCAGTGAAGCTGAGGTTTTAGATGGGCTGTTGTCTCAGAGTCAAGGGAAGACTAAGACGTTTTAGAGTAATTAATTCAGTTAAGTAGATTATATTGTTAATTCAAGGTTAATTCAAACTTAAAGACACTTTGGAGGAGCGATCGCTTAGATTTGTTGATGGAAGTTGCGGCTTAACCACCTTTAAATCTGGCTACTAACTACTGAATGTTGGGGAGTTTTGATCTGAGCCATTGACTTTTGATGATGAGATTCCGATGGTTGTGGTTTATTAGTAATCAAAATTTCCATATTGAACCGATAACCCACATTGCGGACAGTTTGAATTAAACTTGGTTGGCGCGGATCAATTTCAATTTTTTTACGTAATGACAAAACATGGGTATCTATAGTACGTGGGTTGTCGATCGCCTCTGGCCAAGCTCGACGTAGTAATTCTAAACGGCTTAAAGCTACTCCACTAGCTTGGGCCAATACATATAATAAACTAAATTCCTGGGGTGTTAAATCAATAAATTCACCTTGAAAACAGACACGGCGCTGTACTAAATCAATTTGCAGATCCCCATAGTCAAGATATGCTGGTGCAACTGGTGTGCGGTTACGTCGAATCAGTGCTTCTACCCGCGCTAAAAACTCTTGCATCCCAAAGGGTTTTGTCAGGTAGTCATCAGCCCCCGCCTTCAAACCAGCGACAATATCAGCTTCAGTATTACGAGTAGACAGTATTAAAATTAAGGGCTGTTGCTGTCGCTGTAACCATTGGCAAAACTCGATTCCGTCACCATCAGGAAGTTCAGAATCGACGATCACAAGCGCTGGCTGGCGTGTGTAAAACACTTCTCGCGCTTGAAAAAGGCTGGCGGCTTGATGTATCCGATAGCCTATCTGTTGCAAATGCCAACTGAGCAGCGATCGCAGATGCGGATTTCCCTCAATAATTTCAATACAAACCGAGCTCACAGTGGCAACATTCCTTTGCTTTTCTGACTCCAAAAGTAACAAAGTCTGTTTCAATGTTTTGTAACCATCGCTACTTGAGAATGAACTGTTTAGTTTGACACAGCACAGCAGTTAGGTATATTAACCGATTTTAGATTAATCTGCATAACTATATCCAGCGCAAACCAAGAGACACTATGCACTAAGTTAATAATCATAAAAATAGAAATTTTGTGCCTCGTGCCTGATTGTTTGGTCAATCCTCTTACATTAAACTTTATAGTTAGTTTGCTGCTGTCCGCTCAAAATTAGACCCAAAGCTTAGATATTGCTGCTGATTGAAGCTTATCACTACTGAAGTTGGGTGAAGAAAAGACGCTATAAATAGACCAATTGATACAGGATACGAGTAGTTTTTTCTACTAAACTAGAATTAATCTGAATCTGGGTGCGAAACCTGCGGTCTAGGCGATCGCGTATATATTTCTAAGTTAGGAGACATTGGCTTCAATTTCGTTCGCTGTAATTTAATAAAACTCACCGGATTAATTATAAAATTAGAGGGTGAGGAAATAAACCTAAGCGCACAGAATTAGTCGAATTGACAATTCAACCAGATAGGGAACAGTAGGAATTAATTAAATATAAACTTGATTGATTTTTTCTAGGGTAGTTTTGATAAAGCAAAAGTGAGCTAGTGTTTATAGTCTACATCGACGTATGAAGGATAAAAAGTAAAAATAGGATCATAAACGCTAAAGCCTGAATTTACACTTTTTAAATAGATTCTTCTTCATTCAAAATTTACATTCCCTAATTGATTATGCTTCAGGACACTCAAACAATTCGCTATTACCAAAGACTCAGCGATGCCCTCGTAGAGATGTGGAATCGAGGTTATCGGAATGACGAGCTACGCCTGTATTTAGATGGCTACTTAGCTGCGCTGCGACATAGCAACGCGCTCGAACCGTATTTGATCCATCGTTTAGAGGAGGAAGCGACACGATTCCTTTACGATCCATTCAATTTTGAAACGCCGCAGCCAGAACCAGAATCGGGCTATTATTAACGGCATAACTATTGTTTTGGTTTTAGCGTTGAACTATATTTCAATGCTATTTTTTATATTATTTTTAATTAAAATATTGCTGTATTTTTGTTTATTGTCTAAGCTTGTTAGAACATTAATGATTTAAACTTCTGAGCAACTAGACTTACTAATAAAATAAAAATCTCCTCAATTATATATAGGCTTAAAACCTAAATGAGGAGATTTAGCTACTTGCACAGAATTTAACTTTAAGAAGCGAGAGCCACTTCTACTACCTGCTGCAATTCGCCTTTTTGGTACATCTCAATCAGTATGTCTGAACCGCCAACAAATTGACCATCAACATAAACCTGGGGAATCGTCGGCCAGTTGGAATATTCTTTAATTCCCTGCCGAATTTCAGAGTCTGCCAAAACATCAACGGTCTCAAAGGGTACTCCCAATGTATTTAGCATCTGTACAACGTTGTTAGAAAAACCACACTGCGGCATCAGCTTCGTACCCTTCATGAAAACCACAATTTTATTCTGGTTTACCAAATTGTCAAGTCTTTCTTTAAGTTCTGGAGTCATAATTTTTTTTCCTATCTATGTCTAGTGTACTTCCAGTTGGAACTTACTAAAATCTGGCTTAGACGACTTGACTGTCTACCTGCCAAGCTTGGGGAGTGTAAGTTTTCAGCGCTAAGGCATGGATAGCTTCTGAGGACATTGCTTGCTGTAACGCACCATAAATTAGCTGATGCTGTTGCACCAGTCCCTTACCCTCAAACTGCGATGAAACCACTATTACCTGATAGTGGTCACCGCCGCCAGTCAAGTCTTGTACCTGAACTTGGGCATCTGGGATTTGCGTTTTAATCATTTCCTCAACCTGTTGCGGACTAATCATCACAATCCCTCGAAAGCTGCTGTCTTATTCTAATTTAACTATTTTGTTGTGGAGGTTGGCGGGCGTTGGTTGCTAGTGCCTTCTGTTCCGCTAGGCTGACGCGAATCGCCATTGTTGCCGCTTGGTGAACCACTGGAGGTATTGCCACTTCTAGGAAAAGGAGCATCTACAAAACCCAGTTCAAATAACTGCTGGTAGGCTTTTTTGCCCAAGTCTCGCGTGGGATTCTGGCTGCGGATAATCTGAACTAGCAATGGTACAGCTAATTCCGGCTTATTTTGGGCTCGATGTACGAGAGCTAACTGATAGGTGGCATCGTCTCGCATTTGTGCAGTGTCTAGTGCTTTTTTGCGTTGACTATCAGCAAGACGATTGTCTATTCCAGAAAAGCTAGTAGCTAGCTCTTGATAGAAATTGGAAACTTGATTGAAAACCTGACGAGCTTCCTGAAATTTATTAGCAGCCAATGTATAATTCTGAGCAGAAACCGCTCCATTCGCCTCTGACATCAAACGCTGCCCCCCAGGCACACTCAGAAGGCTGTTATCTTGAGTTACAGGACGAAGGACGTTTGGAGATGTCGGATCAAGTGGTTGTGCTTGATTGGGGCTATCTGGAAGACTTGGGGCAGGTGTCTGAGCATTGACTGATGATAGCAGTGTTAGGGTTGCCATAACTGGTAGAAAAGTAAGGCAGGTATGGCGGAAAAAGCGAACAGTTCCAGCAGAAATCATTGAGTAATTTATTGGGCTATAGAGAATACAAAACCGATTGAAACTGCGGGTATCTTACCTCTGATTGAGCCTTTCACAAAATCAGTGCATACTAAGAGCGCTCTGTGACAGCATTACATCATTATTAAGCGATCGGGCAATGTGGAGTAAGTTTTTCCTAATTACCTATCCCCTAATCAAAGCTACACTTATAAAGTAAAAGATTATAAATCCAAAGTTTCCCTGGATGAGACTTGAAGTTTTAACGATTAGTTCCCTGTAGGTGTTGTACTACGTATAATTCTGCTTTGCTACAAAAAAGTAATTAACCACCGAGACACAAATAAAAGTAATAATTTAACTTTAGGCTGTATCAGCTTGGTTCTTCCCAAATTGGCTGACCGCTTAACTCTTGGAGTGCCGCTTCTAAATCAGCCGTCAGATGTTTCGCGCTCTGTTTCACTGAAGCTGTATTGTAATCAGCTACCGTCAGGGGAGAACCAATGCGAATTTTGACATCACAGCCCCATTGCGGAAAAGGTTGGCTGTAACATATACTCATAGGTACAATTTTTACGCCTAGTTGCTGATGGCTCGATTCTGCACTGAGGGCTAAACGAGCTAGTCCACCTTTTAACGGGTGCAAGTATCCGTCACGAAAAATGTTACCTTCTGGAAAAATGACCAGCATTTCTCCTTGTTGGAGTAGCTCGACTCCATGACGAAGAGTGCCGATCGCTGGATGGTTGGTATCAATGGCAAACCCTCCTAAGCGTCGGACAAACCAACCTTGTATTCCTTTAACTTCATTTGCTGAAACCATAAATCTCAGGTCTCGTCCTGTCACACATCGACCAGTTGCATAAGGTACAAGCAACGCATCCCAACGCGAGCGATGGGTAGGAGCTAGGATCACAGGGCCACTGCGCGGTAGATTTTCCTGTCCAGTTACTTCGATTTGTCTAAAGAACGACGGGACAATTAGGCTACGCCCTATAGGATAGGCGATCGTCGCTAACCAAGGTGAAACACGAGAGGTAACAGGAGCCACCTTGGTAATTGTTGAAGTTTCTGACAAAGGGTAGAGCTGAATCATGACGGTGGCTGGTGGAAATCAGAAATAAACGTCTCAAAGCTTTCTTAGTTCCACCGTAATTTCTTTTGCGTTATTTGTCTTCTCACAAAGGACACTTCAAGCAGCGTCATGTAGCTAAGTTTGTGATCTCACATCTTGCACCTTTAGAAAAGAAGGGCGTTTCAAAGGCAAAAGTGGGTATTGTAGGTAAAAAATGCTCAAAATATGATTTATGGATAATGAGCAGTTAGGTAGGGTTTTATAGTTATTGGTTGAGTAGATTAGAAATGTGTGCTGATTGGGTGGTTTAATCGCTGTAAAGCGGCTCTATTACCAACGGGATTTACTAGCTATTAAAAATACAACATCTATTCTAGTCTGTATGTCAGTTGCTCAAGCGCCACACTCAATTAGGTAATTAAGTGCGGCAATCTTCACAAATTATGTGAGCGAGGGCTAATTTACGTTTGCATTAGGGGTAATTTTTCTGTTGATGATTCATGCAACAAAGCTGTTTTAGCTTACTTTTGCGTGTTGCTCCCCAGAATTTTGATATCGCGTTCAGCGATATACTGCTCAATACTATCGTCAACTCCCACTACTATATCTCGTGCAGAGACACCGGAACCTGCTGCTCGTAAAGACAAGAACCCTCCCAACCTTACGTCGCCGTCTTGCGAGAGAAAGGCATCAAAGTCTAAGTTAAGTGTGCGGTCATTGCCGTGACGAATCTTGCCTTCAGCATTACGCTCAACCCCATCAAGAAGGGTAACACCGAACATAGCTCCAAGCCCTGTGTCAGGACCGTTAGTAGAGGCCTGTAGGTAGACATCGTAGGAAAATTGACCAGGCTTGGCCACTGCCCCTAAGTTGGGGATGTTGGAATATCCAACACGCAGTGTGCCGTCCCAATTCCAATTCTTTTCGAGTTCAGAGTTGCGCCTGATTACCTTGGTAGGGCCAGTAGCGACCAGCCGGGTTTCTCCGCGTTCAACTTTTGTTTCTTGAGGATCTCCCACAGCAACAGGGGTTCCCTGGCTTGTCTGGCTGTCAATCACTTGAACATCCTCTGAAGACGTAGCCGGGGTGGTGTTTGCAAGTTCGCTCGAAACCAAGGTACGGTCTTTGATCTGAAGTTCTCCCGGCTGAGTTTCACTGGTTGTGGTCGTCACCGTTTCTCCAAAAACGGGGTCTTGAGTGACGATACTGGTCCTTGGGGTACTCTCAGGAAACTGCCTTATGGTTTCAGTCTGAGACTGGCTGCCTTCAGTAACGCTCGTGGTTGTTTCGCTAATCAAGTTGGTCTGGCTAGTTGTTTGACTAAAGGTATCTTGAAAACTCTGCGTATCTGCTACTGTTGTCAGAGTACGCTGTAACGTTTCTACTGTAGTGTTCGTCTGCTCAGTCGGGGTGACAAACGTGCGTCTGGTTGCTGTCTCAGAACGCTGCGGGGTCGAGGTAACGGTCGTCGTTGTTGTTGCTTCGTTTACCAACGCCCCTGTCAAACCAAGCTGACCGTAAAATACTCCACCACGTTTCGGTTTCATGATCGGGTTTCCCTGCCGATCGCGAATCGGTTGATTATTCTTGTCTTTCATCTCTTCCAAAAGTGGCTGGTTTATTTGCAAGATGGGTGAGACAGAGAAAATTGTGCTGCCTCGATTGTCGGACACCGAGGGGTCAAGGGTGACATTTAGTCCAGCCGACACAGTACCTTGTTTACGGTTAAGCGGAACCATTGCCGTTGCGCTCACTTGCGGTTTTCCACCGGATACCCCGCCACGAACATTCAGCCCGATGTTAGGCGTAATGCTGTACTCTGCCGGATTGTCTGTGACAACCGAGTTACCCTGGGTGTCTGTTGTCTTCTTCTTAACGACGAATGGAACGAGTGTCCCCCCCGGTCTGGACTGATACTTATGCTCTACTCGATCTTTGCGCCGAACTACCTTGGGCGGATCTGGTGCGACTTCAACTGAGTCAACAGCCATTTCTATCTCTCCAGCAAGGCGTTGTTCGCTGGTGCGTTGCTCTGTAGTAGTGGTCTGTGAGATACCACCCCCTAGCGTCCGACTTTCTTGGGAGATAATCTGATCTGTAACGGTTTCAGGTCGTTGATTGACGCTGGCTTCAGTTACGACGACTGGTCGCAACCGCCGAATTACGGTGATACTACCAGGGACGATGACTGCTTCGCCACTGTCAGCCGTTTCGACTTGCAGCAAGGGGTCATTGAAGTTTCTGACTTGCGATAAAACCACAACGCTTGGGTCACTAGGGCTTGCAGAAAAGACTAATCTATCGGGTGTTAGGTTGGTGCTACCAGATGCCAAATTGATCGTCTGAGACGGCTGAATGTTACCGGGACTCTTGATCCGGGTGGTGGTTCCGTCTGGATTTGTTACGTCCAACCCTTTGGTTTCTACCAACAAATGGTAACGACCTGTTTCCTGACCTAAGACGGAAATGAAGTCTTTTGAGAATGTTGCCCCCGGCTGGAGATTATTTAGATCAATGGTAGTTAACTCCTTGCCATTGACATCCAACACATGGATTGCGCTGTCCTCAGTTTCGACCACATCGAGAACTGTTCCAGGCGCGACTGAAACGCCATTAATAACTAAATTGACAGCGTCACTTTGGTCAGCATCGTTTGAATTTTCGCCAACGGAGATCCGAAATAAGTTCTTTACATTTGTATTAACGTCCACCCATGAACCATAAGTCGTGTTTCTTACGGGTGCGCTTTGCGCCTGTTGGGCTACAACTTCCCTGCTGTGTAATGGCAGCGTAAGAGTACCTAATACTAGGGCGGTGAGAACGAAGCGAACAGAACCGAAATATTGAATATTAGCCATGATTAATAAGCCTCCTGATCTCAAAAAACTTCTAAGGCGAAATCTAAATACGTTTAAGTAATTTATTTATGTTTTGGTTTTAGTAAGTTACGTATATATACGTAAAACTTGTTTGCGTGTATATACATAGAGTAACGGCTAAATTTAGCGCTAGTGTAAATTTGAAATAAAGATAGACTTCGCTTCTGTAAAGAGATTATTAACTTTTAAGAGCGTTGAAGCGAAGTTCTGTTAACTACTTGTCAAGCTGATTAAAAATCCAGGGATTATACTGATAGAGGCTTTAATTATTACCAGGCTCGTTTGATTCACGATGTAGCGGACAAGCTTCTATTACAAAAACTCATGTGGCTAGTAAAAGTGTCCTCTGGCAGCAGAACCTTGACAATGCGCGATCGCATCCCTAGATGAAGCGCTACATTGCCACCCCTAGTCCACTACAAAGACGGCTGAACGAAAAACAGACTATCCACTTTAAAGTAGTAAAGATTCATCGATCTATACTGTTTACTAGCAAAGAAACTCAATATGAGCGATGAAGAAGTTTCCTTGACTGTCCCTGTCGAAGCATTCGATCACTACGAAAAATGGCTGGTCGAAGAGAGTAAGTAGAAAAGAAAAAGATGATGTGATAAATTACTATTGATATTCCACTTTCCGCTACTTGCTACGCTTAAAAGGCACTAGATAGATATAGCTAATAATTAACTTTTCAAACTTCAAATTTAAAGATTACACAAATATTTATCAAGAAATAATATTATTTGTAAGCTGAATAAATAGTAGGAATAAATACAACTTTCCTAATCATGTACCAAGCTTGACTTACTTAATAAATAATTTTATTGAAATGGTGTTGAATTTAAATACGTCAGCAAAAATATCTCAATCACTGAGTTGAGCTTTGGGGAGCGATTGCTTAAACGATTGACAAGGCATGAGATGGGATTTCACTTGTGCAATACAGCGTGCAGCACATTCCCAGGATTTGAGGTGATAAATGTGATTGGCAACGGGCAAGTTGTAGGAGTGCTAAAACGAGGTGGTAAAGCTTGAACACAATTCATATTTTACTTTTTTTTGCGTAGCTGCATAACTAAAGCTGATTGATTACAAAAGCTCTGTGCTTAAAAAGTTTTGGCACTACAACCATTGAATACATCAGCGCCTTGCAGTGCTGCTGCTACTTCTACGGCGCTAGTGGTGATGTTTGCGATCGCTAAATACCCGAATTTTCAGCTCTGGACATTTTTCCTCAGCTAGTTTAGCTGTCTTACGGTATAAGTCAGCATTGAAGGATTCAAACCCCGCGACAGGATATGCGTTGCAATACCACCGATGCTTTATAACAGATTGATTCAAAGCTTGAAACAAGAAAAGATAACCTCACTCCAGTAGAATTAAGACAGTTTATCGCCGTATTTGATCATGCTCTCAAAGCTCTTGAAATAGTGAAAAATAAATTTTAAATGTCTAATTCATAATAAACTTCAAGAAGAAAATGTAGGCTGAAGTATGACTAAATGAAAGCCTTTCCTAGTTTCAAGATTCAAATACCGTTGCTGTAAAGTTTGCCAGTGCTGCCAAGCTTCGTAACTCTCCTGTGCTAATTGTTCTGCTAATGTCGGAAGTTCCTTTTTAGTTTTAGACTTCAATACATCTGTCAGAAACTCACTTAAAACAACACTATCTTGGAGCTCACCTAAAATTTCTTGGATAGTTTTCACGTCTTCAAGATAAGCTTGATAAGCTTCGCCATAGAAGTCGCTAAATACCTCCATTTGGTAACGGATACGCTTTGTTTCTTTACGCAGACTATGTAGAACTGCTCCCTGTTCTGCCAGTTGTTGCGCTACTATTTCAGGTTCTAGTTCCTTAAAAACATCAACTTTTCCTCCATTGACTCTCGTTCCCACTAGCCACCCTGGATGCAAAAACAATTTACTCACTTCAGGCAAAAGTAAATCTGGCAGCACTTCTTGAATAGGCATATGAGCAATTTCTTGGTATTTTGGCTGCTTCAGCCACTTATTCAAAGACTGCTTCAGAGACTTGTAATGCTCATGTTTCAATGTATGCTTAACTTCTTTTAAAACCTGTCGTCGCTGCTTATCTAGGTGAACTAAAGCGGTTTTTAAAGATTTTTGTTCTTCTGAAGGTAAAGCGGGTTTGTATTGATTTTCAAGTGCTTCCCGCAGCACATCTAAATCTCGCAGGCTTCCCAAGGTATGAGCAATCTTGCCAATTTTCTTTTCCTGGGCGGACTTTGGTAGTAAGATAGCTGGGGCAAAGCCCGTTATAGCACTGCGTAAGCGGCGCATTCCAACGCGCATTTGGTGTAAATCTTCTGGATGTTTGTCTTTAATCACACCATCTTCGTGCTTAATTACTTTTTGCAAGTGTTTATCAATTGCCAGAGATGCCCAGTCTCCTAATGTTTGGGGTTTATTTTGTGTACTTACTATCATATTCTTTGCGCTCTTGATAGATTTAGCTTAAAATTTTTCAGAGTTGTTGATACTAGCACTATGCAGATATTTTAGTCATTGGCTTCTAACTTATCTACTTTTCCTGAAACGAAAACTTATACACATTCAACAAGTAGCGATCGCTACTTGTTGAATTAATCTACTCAAAGGATAAAATACCGCCTCATCCAATATATTTATCTACTCTTTTTTTAGCTACAATCTTAATAAAAATCATTGATCAAACAATAATTAGTAATAATTTTAAAACTCTTGCTATGTTTTTGTACTCTCTCTAAAAATAGATGTTTAATTTTAAGTAACGTTTTGGAGTCACTCAATCTTGCTCTCACTCAAATTGTGTGAGTAAATATACCGTTTTTTATGCTTAAAGTATAATTAATGGTTAATTTAGTTAATTTTAAAATCCTTGCTTGTAGCTCATGCCAACAAAAAAGAACAATCAAAGACTTTAAAAAACTTTAAAATAAATAATTGAAGTTAGTATTTATTTTAAATATATTTATTTTATTTAATATTTATTAAAAATCGTTTTAAAAAATTGAGTTAAATATAAAATTAAACAAAACTACGTTTTGCGTAATTCTACTAATAGTATTGACTGTTATTACATACGAGAACTGGAAGGAGATCACAGTAAGCGTTCTCGTTGGGTACATAAGTATGCCCTAGAACTGGACAAGGGATGCGCTGTGTGCATTTGGAAACTAGCTTCTCATCCAATTGTCTCAAATGATGTATCTTTAGTGCTGAATCTTAAATAATTGCGCTATTTAGGTATTTCTCCTCAGCACACGCAATACAACTGAGGGGTGATACAGTGCTAAAGGTGATTTGAGCAGGTGTGCTACCTCAATCAAAAGAATGTGCAAAGTTGCATCTGAGCTTGTTTTCACCAGTAGCCGCTTAGTATACCAAGCCATCAGTTTACTCATTCGCCCAGGCAATTTCCTTCCTTGAGTTGTCGGAAAGCGGGAGTCCTGTGCAGTTGCTAAAGCCCAGTGCAGCGAATTACTTTTAGCTAGGCTGTTTTGGAAGCGTGAGGATATGTATGAGCCATTGGCTAATCGGCTATGCGGATCATTCAGCCAATCTCGGAGAATTATTGCTGATAAAGCGCTAACTGTCATTCCTTGACCGTAGACAGGACACAAAGCGCAAACAGCGTCTCCTAGACACACAAAGCCTTCAGGAAGCATTACTTTTTCGTAGTGGCGTAGTCTGTTGGTTGTGGCACGATGGGCATAGATCGGCGATACAGGTTCAGCGTCAGCGATCGCTTCATAAAACTTTTGGCTAGGCAGGCTACGGGCAAAATCTAAAAAACCCTCATTGTCTAGTGGGGGAAAGTCACGTCCATAGCCACCAAGAGTAGCAATCCATTCCCCACCTTCAATTCTCGCCAGATAACCTAGCCGTGTGCCATTTGGGGGAGACTGCGATATCAGCATTACTTTCCAGCTTGGTGGATTTGGTTCTCGGTAGCGGCGGGTTGCATAGCCTAGAAACGGATCGACAACGGTTTCTGATGGCGGAGTAAAGCCTAGACTTTCTAACCATTTGGGTGCTTGGGAACGACGGTCGCTAGCATCCACTACTAACTCAGCTGGCAAATGCTCTTGATCAGATCCAGAAATTGAGTGTAAGCATACTCCAGTAATGCGCTTGCCATTGGATAATAGTCCTGTAACGCGCCGTTTTTCAAAAAATTGGACATTTGAGAAGTTAGACAATCGTTGTCGGATAGCCCACTCTAATAAAGGACGGGTGCAAGTAAAGGAAATGATGTCAGACGCATCAGCGCTAGCACTCCAGCCTCCGTATCCAAAATGATGAAATTCTCGCGCCCATTCTATTGTTAAACCGCCAGCTGCGCTTAATTGAGAACCGAGCCCAGGAAAAAGCTCTTCTAGTATTCTGTAGCCTTTTGTAAGTAAAATATGAGGCTGAACAGATTGTGGTACACCTTTGCGAACATCTGGATTTTCAGGCAGTTTGTCTGTTTCAATAATTGTGACTGAGGCAAAATGATTAGCAAGTACGCGGGCGGCAAGCATCCCGGCTATACTGCCACCAACAACAATAGCGCGATCGCCAATTTTATCTGTCTTCAATTCAGATTTAGTCATATTCAAATTAAAGGCTTAAACACAATATATCAAAAGAAACATTTTGTGATTTTGTACACTTCGCCGGACAGGTGTGCCAACTTAAAATGTCTGTTTTGTAAAAATATCTACAGATTGCGGCAGACAACCAGAATAATTTAACAGAAGAAAAAAGCAATTTTTATGTCTAGCTGACTCGAAGCAAGTATAATCCTTTCAGCATACCTTTCTTTATTGTCTAATTTAGACTTCAAACTAATGTGGCTCAGGAAAGCCTTAAACCAAATTAAAACATCTCATAAGGATGAAAACTTTCTCCGTCTGATTGGAAGTATAGAGAATTTAGTCTCCAAAGTTTTATCACTGGCAATGGTAATAGTAATTTTGGTTGCCGTTTTTGATTTGGTAATATTTTTAGCTCGAGAACTATTTTCAGAACCTGTTGGCTTTTTTGGTACTACCCTAATTGAAATTTTTGGTTTATTTTTGAATATTCTAATTGCTTTAGAAATTTTAGAAAATATTACAGCCTACTTGCAAAAGCACGTTATTCAAGTTGAATTAGTTATTGTCACTTCTTTAATTGCTGTTGCTCGTAAACTTATTATTTTGGATTTGGAAAAAACATCTGGAATAGAGTTAATTGGATTAGCAATAGCAGTTTTAGCTTTATCAATTAGTTATCTAATTATTCGGAACACTAGCACCACAAAAACACACTAAACAAGGGGCATCATGGAGTTTTTTCAATTCGAGGCAGATTTTGTAGATAGCTTACGTTGTATCCCGATGCAAGTAAGATTCAAGCTTGACACTTGTGGAATTAAGCTCAAATTATCTCATTGGAATCATTTTAGTTCAACGGAGCGTCAAGCATTAGTTGAGCAGCCTTGTACTACAGCAACAGAAATTCAAGCATATCGAGAATTTCTCCAACAGCTAGTTCAAAAACAGAGTGGCGTAGCAGCCGATGAACTTCCAGTTGAATCACATCCAGATTGGATGGATGCAACCAATATTCCGCCTAGTATTCAAGAAAAAGTTAAAGAAATTGGTACTAACATTACATCGCAACAGTGGGTCGGATTAACTCCTTTACAGCGCTTTGCCTTGATTAAACTCAGCCGTTCTAGCCACGAAAACAAAAACTTTTTACCAGCAATACAGGAATTTAATTTGATCTGAAGTAGAATTTCTTAACCCCTGATCCCTTACTAGAACCATCCTTCTTGTTCTAAAGTTTCAATCAACTGAAGTCCACGAGGATCGCCTACTCCTAATAGTGCTGCCTTGGAGTCTTCTCGGACTCCTAAATCATCGTCTTCGGCAAAGGCTTGAATTAAAGCGTCGATCGCAGTGGCATAGACAACATTAGAAGGAAGTTCGCGGCATAGCTGTCCTATTGCCCAAGCACAGTTACTGCGGATAGCTGGTACAGGATCTTGTACCAAGGCTTCAATTAGTGGCGGCATAGCGCCCAATACTGCCTCATAACCTACCTCTACCATTTGGGCTAAAGCGCTGGCTGCCCATAGTCGGACAGCAGAAATATCAGTTCTCAACGCTTCTGCTAGGGGCGCTAAAGAGCGGCGATCACGGCAGTTTCCCAAAGCCCAAACAACTCCTTTACGCACATACCCATTCCAATCCCCATTAAGTTGGGCGATCAACGGTTCTACGGCATCTGGACTTGGGTTGCGTCCGATACCATAAGCAGCACTCACCCGCACTAACGGGCAGACATCGGTTAACAAGCGAATTAAATGGGGAGTAGCACGTTGATCCTCAAGATCGCAAAATGCCCGCGCCGCTAACATCCGTTGCTGTGTTTGAGAATCTTCTAGTAGAGCCAGCATTGCGTCTGGGTTGGGCTTTGGCACTTCCGCTTCAGCAGTAAGCGGCCCTAGATGATCTAGGGGACTTTCTAGCTCAACTTCAAGTTCCTCAAGTAAGGTTAGGTCGTCTTCGTCATACATACTTAACTAAAGTACCGTATCCTACTGTCATCTAACCATTTTGGAGCTCAGTTGCCTACTTGAAATACTGTCAATAATTTTACTTATTCTGCCATCTCACCATGCAGAGATTTAACCATCCAGAGTGATTGAGTTTGGTAGCCTAATTGATTATAAAGATTTATTGCACTGGAATTGAATTGAAAAACTTGTAAACCGATCTGGCGATCGCCTCTAGCAATTGCCCAATTTTCTACATAGCGCATTAAAGCTTTACCAACACCGCGCCGCCGATGTTCTGGCTTGACGTAGAGCAGAAAAATATGAGTATGGCGATCGCCGCGTACTTGATCTATGGCATTTCCTACCCATAGGCAAGCTACAGGCTGAGGCGAAGAGTTAGATTCGTTTTGCCCTTTAGCTAAAAAATCAACCCACCACAAAGGCGTGTCTTTAGAAAAGTATTGTTCAACTGTGTGCGCCAGATGAGAAAAATCGTGTTCTGGTGACAAATCCTGGTAAGTTCGTTGCATAAACTTTACCAGCAACGCTCGATCTAAACTTGATCCAACGCGCAAATAGTACCCAGGTAGCAGTTGCTCAGACACCAATGCAATAAAAGGAGTTAGCTAGAAGGTAAGAAATATTGCTTACCTACAAAGGATAGGGTAAATGATGGTAATTGAGCGTGTTTTGGCTGCGGAGTTACTTCCTCAATCGGTGCTGGCGCTGCCATATCGCTTGGTAAAAATATGCGGGCGCTGACTGCAACGAGGGCAACGAAAAACACTAATACTACGATTAATGGAGCAATGTATTGACGAAAGATAACCATATTTATAGATCTAGGAGATAGCTGAAAATTTATTAACTTCTCTTTTCCATCCTACAACTTATATGAATCGTCATCGTCTAATCCTGGTCTTGGCATCGCAACAGGTTGAGGATTCCAGGGAGCGACAAACGGCAAAAGCAGCAATCCAGGTAAAGCCAACACTATAGTAATTAAAAAGAATGAAGGCCAGCCTGTTGCTTTAACTAACTCACCCGCAGGCGCTGAGAGAATGTCTCTGCTGATAGCTGTCAAACTAGAGAATAAAGCAAACTGAGTAGTTGTAAAACGGTGGTTACAAAGGCTCATTAAGAAGGCAACCGTGACAACTGTAACTAATCCTGCACAGAAATTTTCGATATTAATCGCTATGACTAAAAGAGAATCGTTTTTGCCAGCGATCGCTAAGATGTAATAACCAAGATTACTTAGTAATTGCAGAATACCAAATATCCAAAGACAGCGATTTATCCCCAATTTAGTCAAAATTGCACCGCCAGCTAATACGCCAACAGTTGTCGCCAGAAAGCCCATGCCTCCTTGGATTGCTCCTATTTGAGTTTTGCTAAAGTTTATGGCTACTAAAAATGGATTCGCCATGTTTCCAACTAAAGCGTCACCAAGTTTGTAGAGTAATATAAAAGCAAGAATTAAACTACCTTGAAGAGTTCCAAATCTCTGAAAAAACTCTTGAAATGGTAGAGTTATAGCATCTTGCAAAGTTTGAGGCGGGCTTTCTAATTCGTTAGCTAATGTCTTTTTGGGCAGTAAAAAAGATGTGGTTAACCATACTCCTATCACAGCTGCTACTACCCAATAAAACACATTTAAAGGGATGTAACCTATTAAAACACTACCTAGTAAACCTGCCACTAATAAAACTATTAAGAGTAGAAAAAGTACATCTTTTGAAGATAAAGGGGTACGATTTTGGAAATTTTCGCCTGCTGCTTCTGGAGTCCAAAAGGATGTGATAATCCCCACTGCCATGAAAGCTGCCATGATCAGATAAACTACATTCCAAGGTAGATAATCTGCTAAAACTAAAGCTAAAAAACTTGTTGCTAAAAGAGCTATCCGATAGCCAAGCACCCAAACAGATGCCCCTGTTTCTAGTTCATTTGGTTTGAGTACATCAGTGCGGTAAGCATCACCAGCAATGTCTTGAGTCGCGCTTAAAAAAGTAATAATTAAAGCATTAAGCGCCAGCAATTGTAATACTTGTACATCTTGAGCGGGTTTTTGAAATGCCATAGCTGCGATCGCAACTAATAACCCCACCTGAGTAATAACTAGCCAACCACGTCTACGCCCCATAAAAGGTGGCACAAATCGATCCAATAACGGCGACCATAAGAATTTGAGGGAATAAGGCAAAGCTACAACAGCAAATAACCCAATAACACCTAAATCCACATTCTCTTCTGTCATCCAAATTTGCAGGGTTCTACTTGTGAGAAATAACGGCAAACCCGATGAAAAACCTAGTAACAACAAAGCCGCCATCTTCCGGCTTTGAAAAACTTGTAACAGCGATTTTGTTGCACTCACCGTTAGAAAACTCCTTAGCTAATATCACGCCTTTAGCATTCAGTAATCTTGCCATAGTTGCAGATACTGTTTGCATATTTCCTACTGGGGTTGTGTTGCTAGTAATGCTGCTACCTGACTACTTAGTGGTTTAGAGCAGAAATAGCCCTGGCTGTATTCGCAGTTTAGTATCTAATATCTGTTGTGCTGTTATTTTACGCCTGCGGCAACCACATTTATGCTTAACGTATAACTGAGGTTCAGTGTAAGCGATCGCTTAACAAGGAAAAATTAGGTGATATCTTCATCTTTCAGCGAGAAAACTTGATGATCTCGAATTTCGACACCGTGTTCTTCTAAGCATTTTTGCCACCCTTCACGAGTACCGATCAAGCTTTTCTGTTTCAGCAGTCCTAATTCTTTTTCTTGTTGAGTCAATAAACTAAATTGCTCGTACAAATGATAGTTAGGCGTAACAAAGGTTTCTTTACGATGCAGAATCGGTGGATTTACAACATTATCGTAATTGCGATAAGCAACGCTCAGTTTGCGTAAATCAATCTGCATACTCGTGTGTAAGGCAGGATGCGGGTCTGTGTCGAAGTCTGGATAAAATAAATAAGATATTTTGGGTTTATCAGTGTAAAATTTCACTAATGTGGCATTTTCCAGCCGCCCAATCGTGCGACTAGCGCAGCCTTCATAGATTCGTAACAGTGGATCAAGTTCTTCCAAGGCGGAGACATGGATATATAAGGCAGTTGGTAAACGTTTACCAATTTTGCTTTGTTTGCAGCTATTAGCAATGACACCAGGCTTGCCTAAACTGAAAAGCATTTTATCAGCTACTTCACACGCCTCCTGGTATGTACCAAAAAAGGCTTTAATGTCGTGGCGAATTTCTAGTGCTAGCTGGTTAGGTGCAGGGCGTTGATTAAATTGAGTCAGTGCGAGATAAACAAGGATGTCTAGAGAACGGCGATAGGCGATCGCATCCCACTCCGCTTCATCAGTTGCTTGTAAAATTACCTGAAAGGCGCGGCGAAAACTGCCAAAGAGTCCCAATAATTCTGGTTGTGACAATTCACCTTTAACTGGCAAGCGTCCACGTTCACTCACAAAAGCTATCAAGGGTGCTGTCAAGTGGTCAAATAATTTGGCACTCGACAGGTAGGTTGAAAGCAGTTGAGTTTTTAGTGCGGTGGAGTAAAACAACCTTCGCAACAGCCCTCCCACACACGGGTAGGTTGAAAGTTGTCATCCATGCCATTAAAAGAGTCTTTAATGGGTTCGCGACAGCCCTCCTACACACGGGTAGGTTGAAAGCTACAACTCCTAGAGTGCGTATCCCTAGCAAACGCTTTGAAGACTTCGCAACAGCCCTCCCATACACGGGTAGGTTGAAAGCTTACCCTGGTAACAACGGGCTTGCCGGACAAGGGCGGGTTGGAAGCTCAACGTGATCGAAGATTTAGATGATTGAAAATCTAGAGGAGCGCTGCTAGTTGCAGTAGATATCTTGGAGAAGGGTGGGTTGAAAGGGCGATGAAGCGCATAACTTTGGATCGCACACAGTAGTGGAATCTAGTATAGGGGGTTGAAAGAAACAACTAACTTGGGCAAGAAGCTTGAAATTTACAAATAATGAATTCGTAAGCAGCCCTCCCAAATTAAGACGGTATAAGAGAGCGACATCATTATTGATTATCTCAAAGGATTTTCGTTGATAGCACTATCTCTACTGTTTTATTGCAGTATTTGTGAATAGTAATAAGCTAGCTTTTCACTATAAATGCAGTAAGTTTATTCCAAATAATAAGTTTTTAATAATACAAATGTATTAATATAATTGTGTTGAGTTTAACCTCTCACAAGCCTGCTATGACCTCTAAGTTGTTCGACGAGTTTGTGGATGCAGGACCAGAAGCAAAACTGGAATTAATTGAATCTCAGCTTGTAGTTGGGAACACATTGGTAGGGAGTCGTCTGCTCCTTAGACAAATTCTTACAGGTTGGGGAGCAGGAGCAGCGATCGCCTTCGCCCCAATTGAAGAATGGTTAGAGGCGTTGCGAGTAACATATGATGCCCCTAAAGCATATTTGAACCAGGATAGCCTGGAAGCTCTTCAAGCTTGGTCTACCTCAATCGTAACTAGCCCGGAAGACCTAATTCCCGGTTCAAGGGGTGAGAATTTTTGGCATCATAATCAAATTCGTACTTGTATGGAATATGCTTTGTGGGGTATTCATGAAGCATTAGCCGGAAATACTTTTAGCCGCGATTTTGTGATGCGTTTGGGCGACAATGGGTTTACCCCAGATGTAATTTTTTTTAAAGAACCACCTTGTAACACAGTTTACGAGTATTATCTGGAAGGTTCAGCAGAACTGGTAGTGGAAGTGCTGCTCCCTGGACACGAATATCAAGATCGAGTAGTTAAGTGGAACTATTACCAAGACGCAGGAGTGCCTGAATACTGGATTGTCAATCCTGCCCTAGAACAAGTTGAATTCTGGCGCTTGGTTGATGGGACATATCAGCGGCAGATCCTAGATAATGATGGGTGTTACTGTCCTAGCAGTGTTCCCAAACTGGTATTTCATCCCGAACACTTATGGAGCGAAGCACGAGAATTACATCAGCGAAATCGCTTTGATTCGCCGATTTTTTCTGTTGAGGGTGAAAGGCACGAAGGTCTACAACGGCGTTTCATTAACAATGGATTGGGTTGGGGCTGTGTTTCTTTTGCCCCGCAGGTACAATTGAAGCCTGTGCCAATCTCATTTGAACAGTACATTGCTTGGTGTCCTGAAGCCAAGTTTGAGTTCTGGGACGGGAGACCCCAAATTGGCGGTAGAATCGGCATTCGCAATTTGATTGGGATGTTGTTAATGACCTTCGGGTTAGCAGAAGCAGTGAAACTTTTGCCTCCAACACAATGGGTAAGTGCTTTGCTAGAAACTACTGCTTTTATTCGTAACGATACTGAGCGCAAAGCAGCTTGGTGGCAGCTTGCACGTCAAGCAGCAGCATTGCTGCGTGAAAAGTATGGAATGACTCGCTTGGGAGTAATCGGAGATTTAGTACGTTCAGAGCCTCTCAATTATTGGTCAGAAATTGAGATTGTTACTTGGGAACTAGAAAAAAGTGATTATCAAATCTACCACGACCTTTCAGAGTTGAGCCAAAATCCAGAAATCGAGATAATTTCGGCAGAGCGGAAATACTTAAGAGCTGAACAGAAACATTCTATTATCAATGAACTGGTGGAGATATGAACGCACCAAATTTTGCGATGAGCAAAATCAGAACGTTAGTGCCAGAAAGTTAACAAGCTTTGTTTATCCATTTGAAAAGTGTAAAAAAGCTGGAAAGACAATAATTTTATCCTCTTAATGTCAACCATGACCTTCTTACAAACCACAGCAGTGACAACGGTCACTGCTCTTAATCTATTACTACTGCTTTTGATATTTTATCCGCTCTATCACGGGTGGAAGCAAGATAAAGATTACCAGGAGTGGGATAAGAAGAGCGTAAGTTGCAGAAAGCCAGGCGGAGAGATAACTATCTCTAATACCTTCACCAACAAGGGCGAGCCACCTTACTGCAATACGCGCTCGAATCGGGTCTGAGCGCAGAGTAGGCTAAAGTCTATCTGCTGGATACCCGTGCGGCTGATTTTAATACCTGTGTTGAGGTTAATAAGCAAGTTACCAGTTCATCATTGGAGGTTCTTCTTAATGTTCGACTTCAAGAATTTCAGCGAACGCTCCCTTAAAGTTATCCACCTCGCTCAAGAAGAATCCCACAGGTTAGGTCATAACTTTCTCGGCTCAGAACAGCTTTTAATTGGATTACTAAGTGCAGATAATAGTACCACTCAACTACTGAAGGCGGAGGGCATAACTTTGGAGGCTACCCAACTTGAGGTTGAGAAAATTATTGGTCGAGGTGCTGGGTTTGTTGCTATGGAAATACCTTCTACCGCCAGAGCTAGACGAGCCATAAAGACAGCGATGGCAATAGCTCGTGAGCAGGGAATAATTATTGTTGAGCCGGAACACTTATTGCTGGCGATTATTGACTTGGGGGAGGGGTTATCACTAAGAGTTCTCGAAAATCTTAGCATTTCTGTCCCCCAACTTCGAGAGGCAACCTTGAACCAGATCCAGTCACTGCCCCAACAAGCACCTCCTCAACCAGTTAGGGAGCCTGAGACCCAGACAAGTAGTTTACTACCAGTCATTCCACCTGTTGGTAGGACTGCGCCCAGAATGTTGATGAACGTCATTACGCTACCGCAGGAAACTGGACGCTGGGTCGCTGAAGTAAATGCCAGTGGTAGCGTCCTAGATGGACCCAATTTTAGGAGCATCGGCTATGGGGATACTGACTACAGCGCAATTGCTCAAGCTCTTGAAAGCTTGGCTCGGATGTATCGGGACTATAAAGCTTAAATAAGGTGATTGGTTTTTGGAATTGAGCGATCACTTATGCTTCTTCCGCTCTAAGAGCAGAGTGAATTACCTACACTGTACCTTCGGTACAGTGTAGGTTTTGCAAGCCATCGGGAACCACCTCAACCGTTTAAGTATGGAGCTACGAAGCTAAAAATTTAAAACCGACAGCATCAATATTTCAAGCGCTGAAGCAATAAAGCATTGTTTAGTAGAGTCTAAATGAATCGTAATTTCCAAGAATGGCGGCTTGATGTGCTCAAAGAGTACGTATTTTGGCATCGAACTGATGATGAGGCTTGGGGAATATACCTTGAGCGTAATCGTCCTCACATGAGACCTAGCCCTGATCTAGACACTGAGGCAGGGCGGCAAGAATTCGCCAATATTATTCAGCAGAAAGAGCAAGAGGTTAAGAAACGTGGGGTAGCAGAATTTGAAGCTATGACATTAGCAGACTTGAGGAACTATGGTATGAGTCATATGGATAAAATTCAAGTGTGGAAGTTGTACTTTGAACGCTTGGGTATCCATAGTTTCCAACCACTCCCTCCTGACCCTGTTATGGCTCACATTGCTGATATAGTTCGGGCAGGATTTAGTAAATGGAAGTGAGGACAACAGCATCATTGATGCCTCTAGTTTTGATAATTGTGACTGGAGGCGCGGTTTAGCTACTATATGTGGGCGCAATGGAAGCTCTCCCAGATGGATACGGAGTTACGACTATTGACCGTTGTAAAGGATTGGGGCTTAGTGCATTTGGATATTTTTGCTATTCGTACTGGCGTTCATGCTTCTATTGCAAACTGGTATTTAGCAAGGAAGGTTCGCCAGTTTAATGCTTTGCGAGAAGTCGATGAATTTGGTGATGTAGTATTTTTGTTTGGAGAAGCAAAACGTATTGAAGACGACTTTGACGGCGGGTATACTGCTCATGCACTAGGGGAGTCAATTTTCACCTAAGCCGACGATATGGACTCACTCAAATACTATGCGACACGGTTAATTGCCATTCCCCAGATGAACAGATGTACTCAAAGGTGATTCGCACGATCCAAAGTACGCGATCGCATTTGTAGATGATGAAGAGAAGGTTTCTAGCTACTGTAAAAATTCAAGTAAACAAAAAAAGCAACCTTGATCCAAAGCAAGGACATTGAGAACCAGTTGAGTTAGATAAAGACTTTCTGCTTACACAAGAGCCTAAAAAGCAATTGCTAATTTGCAATTTAGGCTGGACAAAAGCAGAGACAAAAGAAACAAATTATTGATTTATGTCTTTTAAAGATGGCTGGGATGTACCTGAAATGGAAGTCTATAACAAACTATAAGCGGAGTAGCGTTAGAACTATGAGTGTAGAAGCGCGATCGCCTTAGTAGATGATGCGGAGAGCGATCGCTGGCTGCTTAAAAGGTTTAGTTAAATGGAAATAGCAATATGACTGAATCGAGTTTAAAAATAACCCAGGCAGAGACGGCAGTGATAGTTGTCGAGCAAGCGAATACAGCAAAAACTGCTCACACAGAATATAGCAGACAACAAGCTCGAAAAAGACTGGATTACTTTGAACAGAAGTACCACGTTACCTCTGAAGAGTTTATTAAGGAGTGGGTAGCTGAGGATTTAGAGGGAAAGGACATGGAGTATGTGGAGTGGGCTGGAGAATATCATTATTTTTTCAATGTGGAGAAAGACCTGAAGATAATGTAGAAGTTAGGAGTATATTAAGAGCGAAGCCTGTTTACACAGTTTCCAGTGTTGCATAATGATGTTGAATATAGCAGCCGATAAATTGCTCCCATTGAGAAAGCCACGAAGTGGTGAAGAATAAACATCGCAAAGGTAAACCGAGCTATCTATGCAGCAATCGCAGTCGCCAATTTTGAGAAAACCCTTAGCCTCAAGGCTACAGCGTAGAGGTCAAAGTCCTCTGTGTAGAAATGGCGCTCAATGGCATGAGATTTCGCGGCATTGAAAGGGTCACGGGCATTAATCACGGGTAATATCATTAATTCGGTGCGGTTTACTGAAGCAGCCTTAGCTGATGAAAACATAGAGATTTCAGAAACCGCTCAAGTTGATTGAGTTGCAAACCGTTGTCGGAGCAAAGAAACCAAGGTTTGGCTCTGGATAGTCTTAAATAGCCAAACTCCAGGCATTCTCAAGTTTGTAGTAGCCGACCGCCCGTCAGTCACTTTGCGCTGACATCGCTCGTCTCTTGCACCTTTTAATTGCTGCGGCATATGATTGGGGGACGGAATTGCTTTTTGTATATCACCGATAGTTATCAGGTCTATCCTTGCGGAAATTGAGGATAGTGACCATTTAGGTCAGCAAAACCGCTCTGGGCGCGATTTTGTTGTGTGAGAATTGCCGATTACGGTATTATTTAGCTCGACTGCATCGAAAAAGCCTTCTCAACAGAATCATGATCTCCCCAGCCTCGCCGCAAATCGTCAAGCCGTTTTCGCATATCGTCCCAGTTATCAAAATCATCATTGTTACTGCTCATTGCTTCTGCTTCCTACGCTTTCGTTAATAAGGTGCAAGTGCTACTTTGTCGCCTGATTACTCAGGCAACCACCCTTGATCTCTTATCTGCTCCACCGAATATGGGCATTCATCAGGAAATAATTTAATATTTATCTCTGTTTCTGCTTCAGCCCATTCCCTTGCTCTAATGTAAGCTTCAACAATCGCCTCATTCCAGTAATTATTTAAACTAGACTGATCTTCAATAATTTCCTCCAAGCTATAGCGACTCATAAGAATTACCCCTTTCCAACTTCCGCTTCGTGCTTTGGGTTCATATTGCCATTTTAAAAAGTGAGTTAGTAAAGTGACCAAATGGGAGGACATTTCCCGTTTAACAAGTTTGTTCACTATCTCTAACTCCTCAATCAAATGCGGGATGTCTAGCGCTCCAAATTGACCCTGCTCCAAAGCGTCAATTTGCGCTTCTAGCCAACCGTCATAATCAGTTTTGTATAAATCACTGCTCATGCGAGATCGCTCCTACTCCCAAAAACTCCCACCAACGAACAACACTTCGGTTGCGCCAATCGTTAATTAGAACTGTATTATCGCCGCTGTAAGGGCTTCCCTTTGCCATTCCTATTGCCCTAATAGGGTTTAAGTAGGGATTAAGCCAAATCTACGTAAAAAACTCCAAGATGGTCTTGAAAAGACTTAATTTTTCGTGTGTAATTACGATTAAATCTAGTCTGGAGTAGCAAATCTTCAAGCTTTTGCATAGTCAGGTTTTCAGCCCTAATTACACAATTTTACAGCTGTCTCGGCTTAACCCCCATAAGGACAAAAATTGTATTTGTAAACTGAGCTTTGTGTAAAGCTTAAACAATTTTCGCAATTCTTAAATTAATCTGGCAGCCAGTGTTGGTCGAGAATTTGGTTAACTGTCCAAGGGCAGCTTTTGGGCAGCGTAGCATCGAGTAGTTGGGTTTCTTGATAGACCTGCTCCGTCGCTAATTGATACCGCTCATCCAATTCTTGAGCGGGATAATCCTGGAGGCTAGGGCTTGCTTCTAGCTCGTCAGCAATCTGCCATCGTGCCTTAAGCAAAGTTGTACGCCAGCTATCGCAGCATGGTTCATCGTTTAAATATTCCCGCGCATATTTATACTTGAGTAAATGATTGCAGATGACTTCCAGATTGGTTCCAATTTCTCGCTCAATCAACCAAGCTAGGTCGTTCAACTCATCTGGTAAATGCTCTAGGTCTAACTGGTCGAACTTTCGTAAGTGTAATAGGCGGATTTGTTCTTTTACCCAAGTGCAATAATCTTGGTCAAATAGTGAGGCTTCGGAGGGATGTGATGGTTGCAGATCCTGTAGTTCCGCTTGGGACAGCAGGATAACTTGATGCCAGACTTCAATGGCAGCAGCCGGATTACCAGACGGCTCTTGCTCCAATGCCTTTAATCGCAGTGCCAAATCTATTAGCCAATCTGAAGAGTTTCGTTCCCATATTGGCGGCAGATTATCATTTAACATCTCATCCATCATTGACCCTAACACCTCACTCCAATTTATACTACGAATATACTACAAAACAGGTAGTATATTCGGTTAATTCCATCAAAAGACTAAAGCAGATGGTAGCTGTGATGCTTACCCGCTGCTCAAATTAGGGGCAAAAGTAGCGAGGACACCGTTGGCGAATTCAGAAAACGCCTATTGGGAGTTTGTTAATTCTGTAATGAAACAATTGATAACTTTTTGAGCAGTTTTGCATCCAGGAGCTTGTTTACCTAAATTTAATTCAAATAAAAGGCGATCGCGTAAAGCTTCAAGGTCTGCCTTTCGAGACAACGCAATTGCCGCTCGTTCTGGGAGTACAAAATCCTCTCCACTTAATACAAGTACCGATAAACTTAAATTACAGGCATTAAAAGATATGAAAAAAGATTCTAATAATTTGTAATTTCCAGTTCAAGGTAACGTTTATACTATAAAGCCTCTAGAGATAATCCCCTAAAGGCTTTATGGCAGTTAATTAATGAGAGTTTATTATAGTTATTACCCGTATATATACATAGTTTAATTAGTGCATTCTGTTTTTAGGTAAAGAATATATGAAGATAAGCTTGAGTTCAATGCAGAGATTATTAACTCCTACAAAATGCTAGGTAGGTTTAGGGAAGAACTATCTGATGCTCGGACATGGAAATAGGTGTTCACTTTGATGTAACGGTGTGAACACTTTCTTCTGGTGTATGGCGAGAACGGTATTGAGGCGGCACGCACTTGCCGTCGCTGTTGTAGTAGCTATCAACATCAACATCTGTCCAACCAGGACCATCAATAACATTTGTAGAACTCCGCAAGCCTATGATAACTGCAAACTTTTTCATATTTCTTCCACTTCAGGTATAGCGACCCCTTTATATTGGCTTTTGAACTTACAGATTTGGTTTAGAGACAATGAAGAATTGCATGAAGATTTGGCGCTCACCATTCACATCACTCCTGATAATTTTTACTTTTTCAAATCTTCATATTAATTTCAGTAGTTTCTCCAGTTAAGGATTAGCAGAATATAACTTACCTTTGATTTAGAGCAATAAGGAACGTTCTCTCCTGTGTAAGTCATGATTTCAACCCAAACCTTTAACCAGTTTTTCCTAACAATTTTTGCTGTAGTGCATTCTCTTCAGTCCAACGTGCAAGAGTGGATTCGTAAAGAAATTGTTGATGATGACCCCTATGAGCAAGAAACGTTCTTCCCTAAAAAAAACAGGCTCTAATCATTTTGATTGTGTGGCTGTGGCTGACTAATATTTTAGATTTCTTGAATATTTGGTTCTAAGACTTCCATGCCAAAACGCCTCTAGAGGATTATCTCTAAAGACGTTTTAGCAGTTAATTTATAAAAGTTTGGTATAGTTATTGCCCGTATATATACATAGTTTAATCAGTGCATTCTGCTTTCAGGTAAAGAACACATGAATATCAGCTTAAATTCTCTGAAGAGAGTGTGAATTTGACTTTTTCTTTCTTCGGTAGTGTGCAGGGTCAAGCATGAATTTATCAGTCCCTTTTAAGGGCGGTTTTGACCACTAATTTAATTTATGCCCTTATATTAGCTAGCACTTACTGCATAACGCTTGGGTGAGAGCGCTCTTCAGTGTTATATTCAATTTCTCCGCGCTCGTTAGGCAACTTTACGGTTGAGCGATTATCTACGTAACCCTCAACAATACCTGGCTGACAAGAAAGCATTTGGATTTGGAAAGAGACAGTGCTCTTGAGCAATTAGCGTAGTGCGTGAGCCGGAAACCCTTCTCGTAAAAGTTGGTAGTTATTCAAATAATCACTATTTAGAATTCCATAGTGTTTTGTCTGAGTGACAAAATCTACTACAAAATCGTTATTGAAAACTACGCCAAAATAAGTGCAGCCAGTAAACCTTTTTCCAGTCCACGTAGGGTCAATGACTTCAAATGTATTATTGACTAACCAAGCATGAGATATTGCTATCGTCAGGTCATCATCGATAGCAAATCCCTCACAGTATCTTAGTTGCGGGTAATTCCACAACACTTTAAAACAGTATTCATTGCATGACTTAGGTTTACCTTTGAACGGTGTAGAATCAACTCTTTTTAAAAAAGGTTTTCCATTTTCTATAACTAACCGTTGTATACTCTTATAGCGGAATGGAGAACTTCCACGAATTTTGTCAATTAAGTCGGCTTCTGCCCTTAACAGGGCTAACAGTCTATCTAAATTGTCACTCATTACCTATTAGTTAAAATTAATAACCCTGAGATTCTAATTTTTTTAACTTTTCTAGTTTTCGGTTCAGTAGGGAAGCATCGCTTTCGGGCTTACAATTTTCGTCTAGCCAGCGCTCCTCCTCTAACCATTCCAAGTTTTCTGGCGTAGGGCGAAATGACCAAATAGGTCTTTTTTTGTTGTATTCCTGTTGAGCTTTTTGGACTACATCAGGATGTTCTTCATTCCACTGTTGCTGTTTAGACTTATTCATTATTTGTTAATATAGTCACTGCAATATAATATTTTTTCTGGCGTTCAATATCTTTTTCTGTAATAGTTGGCAAGCGAGTCAAATCCATGTTGTCTTGTAAATCTGCAAGCTTTACAGCGAGCGCAATTGGATTAGTTTTGATTCGTTGCAAATACGAGTTGTAGGATTCGCCCGTTGCGCGAGTCAGCACAACAATCGCGCATACAATTTCCTCGCTAAATCCCGCTGCTACCAGATCGTCAAAACTATAATCAGAATCTTCAATTACATCATGCAGTACAGCAACAATCCGTGCTGCATCAAACATCATTTGTTTCATTACTCTAAGTGGATGCTGTATATAGGGCTTACCCCCTTTGTCCACTTGACTTTCGTGAGCGGAAGTTGCTATTGAAATTGCTTTTTTTAAATTACTCATATAACCTTATGGTGTGCGAGAAACCCGGACGCACAAACTTTTCACAAAATAAAGCTGTAGACATAAATTAGCTAAAGTAGTTTTTAGACTCTGCCTGAAAACCAGCATAAAATGCTGCTTGCAGTTCTTCTCGTAATTCTTCGGGTATATCACCCCATTTTGATACGCCAGCAGTATGAATCAAGTCTTCTCTATCATCTTTAGTCATGAATGAGGATCTTTGATTAGCTCTAGCTTCGGCACCAAAATTGCGGGCAGAATTTAAAAGCTTTTGTCTACCCATTTTCTTGTTTCCAATTAAGAGTGAATAAATTTTTAAAACGCTACGGTACTCATACACCTTATAATCTCAGCTTTAAAGAGCGCCATTGTAATTCTCCCGTATTTGTTTAAGGTGCTTCATTTTTTTATTTGTTAACCAATAACGTCTCCTCAGCGAATTTCCAGTACATTTTCATTCAGCGTTTCGTTCCATATGTTTTTACCTCTTTAAGTTAATACCAAAGCTATTTTGCCAATGACTGGTAACTATTTGTTTCAATTTCTATTCATTGACCTCTAGTTAATGCTGTCATTCTCTTCTTCACCAATTTCCGCTGTATAAGCTTCAATTTCTTCAATCACAACACTTGCTAAATTTGCATAAGAGCGCAATCGAGGGTTGGTAGATTCAAGAATATTGCTATTGGTCTCAACTTGCCAACCTGGAGCTTTAGCAATCGCTCTCCCTACTCTATCGATGAGCATTTGACGCTCAAAGTATCCTAAATCGTGAAGATTTCTCATAGAATTGAATCACCTAAACTAACCTAATAAATAACTAGAGATAATCGCTCTCTTTGGAAGACAAAATACTCAATGATAATCGTCTAGATACGTCATTAACTCATTGATGGCATCTTCATCTAAGCCCTCACTAGCCGCTAAATTTTCCCATTCCTGACCAGTATGAGTTTCGTCTCCGTGCCTAGCTAAAAAGTCCTGAACAATTTCACTAATCATTTTTCACCAACATTTGGATGTTAACTAAAGTAATGCCCAAGCAATTCTGCCACTCAAAATCAAGGAATCCTATAAGCTAAAGTTTTCATAGCTTGTATAATCTCCTCTTTTACTTCTTCTCGTATTTATGTTGACTCATTTTCCAGGTGAATAAGGTCGTCCACATAAATGAACAACTCATAAAAATGTAGTGCAGCTATACCTTTTCTGTGTTTATTTAAAATCACGAAACCCCAATATGAGCGCTGTCATTTTCTCACCTTCCATGCTCAATGCTCGTTTGGGATTTTATCTTGATAACCTTTCTCACAATAGGCTTCAATGACTGTTTCAAGGGTAAGCTCTAGATCAGTAGCCGATGCCTTAGCGTGTCTCCACCCCAATGATTCAATTCTTTGCTCTCGATTTATCGGCTGGGGCATTCCATTTTTAAACATCTCCATTCCCAGCATAAATTTTTCTTTTACTTCTTTTTCATCCATTGTTTCTTTCCTATTCGTGAATAATGAGCAGGTGGCATAGTTTCACCTGCCCGAAATGTTATTCTAATTAATTAAATGAGGTGATTTTTCAAACACCGCCCTGTCAGCTTTCACCCCATCGAGCACCAAAGACTCAAACTCTGCTTCTGCCCAAATAGTTGCACCAGAACACCGAGCATTTGTAGCATCCTGAATGAGTCTGCAACCACAGGTGAACTCAATCTCCTTGGCATACATCACACCTCGGTAAGTATTAATAGTAATAGCTGGATTATCCACTTCCACGCCTGTTTCCTTAGTTGCTTTTTTGTTTGCAGCAACAATGTGACGGTTGATGTAAACTTGTGCTTTCATAGTTAGTGAATTCCTGAAATGTTATGTAGGGAATTGGGCGCTCGCTTCTGACTTGACCGGAAAGAGCGTTAGCCCTTAGCGTAGGTTTCACCCTACGCCTACTCATTCATTCCACATAGTATACTATGTATAATCAAGTTATTTGTATGTATTTACCCTGTGGGCTTAGTTAAGCTTCGGAGGATAGTTTAGTTCCAAGACTTATTGTTATCTGGTATGAGATGACAGATTTTATCGGGGTAGACCTCACTCTCGAAAGCTACTGGCGGTCAATCATTCTTTACGGTGAGAATGTTGCCTCGTATAAGTTTGCTCTGGCGAAATCCCTACTAGAACTGGCGAGCGCAGGCAAAACATTCATCACCTTAAAGGAACTAGCATTGCCGTTCTCCCGCCACCTCAGTGAACATCTGCGTGTGTGCGATAAACAAATCATTTCTTCATCGAGTAGATTTCTTGATAAGTGCCGGGAGTTCAACGCTGGAAACATTACTATTGATGAACTGATTGATGCAACGGTCAAGCTCGGTTTCAATAACGTGATTAATGCATTCCATAACGTCAATAGAGGAGAGCTGCCCGTGCGCTTCTTTACTGACGAACGACGAAGCAGCAACAAAGGCATCGCCCTGACGAATAACTTGCTTGAGGTGGTAGAGCGTTACCAGTATCGCAATCTACCTTATGAAGTGGAAGCTAGATGGCGGCTGGTCGAGACGGCGTGGGAGCTTAACATATCTCGCAATCTCATCGTGGTTAGCTACGACAACGATTTGGGCTTGCTGTTCACTGGCAACCGTCGCCGGACTGCTATCACTTCCTGCCGCGATGCTCTTAGCGGCTACCAGAAAGGCAAGTGCTTTTATTGCTTTGATGACATCTCGATTGACGAGAAGGCGGAAAATCTAGCAGATGTAGATCACTTTTTCCCGCACGTCCTGAGTAATTACGGGATTGCTGACCCTATTGATGGCGTTTGGAACCTTGTACTAGCTTGTAAGAACTGCAATCGTGGCAAGAAAGGCAAATTTGATAGGATGCCCCACCGACGTTTTCTTGAGCGTCTACAACAGAGAAACGACTTTTTAGGTAGTAGCCTTCATCCTCTGCGAGAAACAATCATTCAACAAACTGGCAAGAATTCAGAGCAAAGAGTGCGCTTTCTGTGGAACAACTATGTACAGGCAATAACGGGACGGTTAATCAACACCAGCTGGTCGCCAGAGTTTGAGTATCCAAGAGCATTTTGAACATTAAAGATTGAGGATTGAGCAAATGCAGAAAGAATACAGATGTACGCGCAACGCCAACTATTCCCATGAATGTATTGGTCACGACGACCTGACAGCTAGACAGGGGTACTACATCATGGCTCAAAATGAAGAGTCGGCTTGGGAGAAAATGGCGGTGCGGTTCCCTGAAGAAGTAAATGTTGGGTTCACTGTTACTGAGTGGTCAGGATTTAATGTCAAGGTGGTAGAAGTCAAAAGTAATGACAATGGAAATGTTCTAGAGTAATGCTTGCCGTATAAGGTGAAACAGATGACTCTAATTAAAGATGAACTTCCCTACAACTTGATGGAAGCATTGGCAGAGGTTCGTGACAGTGGCAGGTGTAATATACTGGATTTTTCCTGTGTAGTTAATACTCTCAAAAGCATTGGTTATGCAATACGGTTCGGTTAAGCGTAAAAGCAAGTAAAATATCGAAGATTATCCCCTGAGCGTACTGAGTAGGAATGCATCTCAAAGAATTCTCATGGATCTCACCTGTGGTGGAATCAGGTACTGTACT
>JAHHHE010000008.1 GCA_019359535.1 Gloeocapsa sp. UFS-A4-WI-NPMV-4B04 | reverse complement strand
TCTGGGCACGAGACCAGTGGCATTTGACTAGTCGCATCAATCGTAAGCTATTAGCTCATACTGTCTGTCGCTGGCTCAATCGCTTCAGTCCTAACCCTTTGCAGTTTGAGCAGCTTGTGGCAGCCTATTTTTAGTTGCACATCGCGTGATAGTAGGTATATTTGAGCTTACTTATCGATATTATTGATCAACACAGTCTTTCAACTTGTGTTACAGTAGCAGTTAAAGATTACATTCGGTTGTGCAGTTTGTTTTTAATTTTTATTACAGACCTCTCTCCGGATCTAACTCTCTACACCCTTTGATTCTAGAGATGTTCTATGTCAATTTATGTCGGTAATCTCTCCTACGAGGTCGGGCAAGATGATCTCAAACAGGTTTTTGAAGAATATGGAGTCGTTAAAAACGTGCAATTGCCTACAGACCGCGAAACAGGTCGCTTGCGAGGTTTCGGTTTTGTAGAAATGGGAACAGAAGCAGAAGAAACCGCAGCTATTGAAGCGCTTGATGGTGCTGAGTGGATGGGGCGTAATCTGAAGGTTAATAAGGCTAAACCCAAAGAAGACAGAGGCTCATTTGGTGGCGATAGACGTGGCAACAGTAGTGGTGGCGGATATTCTCGCCGCTAAAAAACTTTGAGATAAATAATTTAACTCTAAAGTTTTAAGGGCAGACTAGCAATCTGCCCTTTTTTGTTGATAGCTTCCTAGATTGCTCAACACTCACGACTATCTAAGCACAACTTAAGTCGAACAGCAGACTCGTTAAGAGGTTTTAATAAATCCAAAACCCTAGATACTGATTTCGGCTATGAATACAACATCAATATTGACAGAAAAAGCTTAGTTTTCTAGAATTAGTCTTCTTCTTGTTCACCTTTGTAACCTGGGGAAGCTTCGTAAAGGGCATCCAATTGTTCCCGCGCATCTTCGACGCTGATTGAGCGCATAACTAAAAGCGGATCTTTAATCAAGTTACCTGCTGTGTCTAATAATTCTGGATGAGGCACTGCTTGAGATGAAGATGAGAAATAAGGGAAATTGCCATTATTTGATCTTGGCGATCGCGTTGTGGGATGATTGCGTTCTCGATCAGCACTAAACATCAACAAATTCCGAATCAAGTTACTGACAGCTATCAGTGCCAGAATTGTAAAAGCTAGAATGTAAAGTAGTTGTAACATAATTTTATTCTCCGAAGCAGTCAGTTCAAAAAGGTTTTAGCAAGCGCAGCCATTTATTAAACAGTCGCTCTTTTGTAGAAGCGCTACATATAATCAATTGCTACTAATCGTGTATCTCAGATTGTATTGCTCAATGGGTGCTATATACTACTCTCCTGCTGATCAGATTTTTCTGAGCGAAAACGCATTGCTACCTGCCAACATTCTGTTACTAGCTGATGCCAGGGCATTAATGTTGCCATATCAACGCCAACTTGATTTTCTGTAGCCTGGAACAGCATTTTAGCTGTACTAACTTCTTGCTGTGCCTGCTTAACACGCTCTAGTAACTGAAATTGCTGTTCACTGCTTAAAAAGGAAATCTTCTCAGTTTCTAGAAACAAACGCGATCGCCCAAACCAATATTGAAAGTCCTCTAATAAAGGTTGTAATAGATTTTTGAGTAACTCAGGCTCAGGCAGGCTAGGGTTAATCATAAATGAGAAACTGACTACTATTTTACATGATAATATTAACATTTTTTACATTTCTTAATACTACACTTAAGCCAGAGAAAAACTGAAAAGTAATTAAATAGGTATAAATCCTTAAGTTAGAATTAATTATTTCAAGTATTTTTACTCAAATTGATATTAAAAAAGTCCGAAATTTGAGTGCTTTATAATTCCAAGCAAACAACGGTAGCAGCATAAGTCTCGATAATATAGAGTCAGTGCAACCGAAATCACTACTATTAACGAATCCGCCAATGCACCAGCCGATGTCTATAGAATCTCCCGTTCAACCAGAACAGCCAGCAAAAATGTATCTACCTCGTACCAGCGAATCGGAAGAATTGAAAAAAATTCGCCATACAGCTTCTCATGTAATGGCAATGGCAGTGCAGAAGCTATTTCCCAAAGCGCAAGTTACGATTGGCCCCTGGATTGAAAACGGTTTTTACTATGACTTTGATAACCCAGAACCGTTTACAGAAAAAGATTTGAAAGCCATCCAAAAAGAGATGGTAAAAGTTATTAATCGGAAAATACCTGTGATTCGCGAAGAAGTGAGCCGCGAAGAAGCTGAAAGCCGGATCAAGGAAATTAATGAGCCTTATAAACTAGAAATTCTGGAAGGAATCGAGGAACCAATTACTATCTATCACTTAGGAGATCAGTGGTGGGATTTGTGCGCTGGGCCGCATTTAGAAAATACTGGGGAATTGAACCCTAAAGCAATTGAATTAGAGAGTGTTGCTGGAGCATATTGGCGGGGAGATGAAACCAAAGCACAGCTACAACGTATCTACGCGACAGCATGGGAAACGCCAGAACAGCTAGCTGAATATAAGCGTCGTAAAGAAGAAGCACTACGGCGAGATCACAGAAAACTAGGTAAAGAATTAGGCTTATTTATTTTCTCAGATGAAGTGGGCCCAGGGTTGCCGTTGTGGACTCCCAAGGGAACAGTTTTGCGAAGTACCTTAGAAAGCTTCCTGCAACAGGAACAACTAAAACGCGGCTATCTTCCCGTAGTAACTCCCCACATTGCCAGAGTAGATTTATTTAAAACCTCTGGACACTGGCAGAAATACAAAGAGGATATGTTTCCTTTGATGGCAGAGGATGAGAAAGCAGCCACCGAAGAACAAGGCTTCGTTCTCAAGCCGATGAATTGTCCTTTTCATATCCAAATTTATAAGAGCGAGCTGCGTTCCTACCGAGAATTACCACTGCGTCTTGCAGAATTTGGGACTGTTTATCGCTATGAACAATCAGGGGAACTTGGCGGTTTAACCAGAGTACGCGGTTTTACTGTAGATGATTCACACTTATTTGTCACGCCAGAACAACTAGACGACGAATTCCTAAATGTAGTGGATTTGATTTTGTCAGTGTTTAAGAGTTTGCAACTGAAAAACTTTAAGGCAAGACTGAGTTTCCGTAATCCAGCTTCCGACAAGTATATAGGCTCGGATGAGGCGTGGGACAAAGCCCAAGGTGCAATTCGCCGCGCTGTAGAAAAGCTAGGGATGGAGCATTTTGAAGGTATTGGGGAAGCTGCCTTTTATGGCCCTAAACTAGACTTTATTTTTAGTGATGCTTTAGATCGGGAATGGCAGTTAGGTACAGTGCAAGTAGATTACAATTTGCCTGAGCGGTTTGATTTAGAGTATGTGGCAGAGGATGGCACTCGGAAACGTCCAGTGATGATTCACCGCGCTCCTTTTGGTTCATTAGAACGATTAATCGGGATTTTGATTGAGGAGTATGCTGGGGATTTTCCGTTGTGGCTAGCTCCCATTCAAGCTCGATTGTTGCCAGTGAGTAATGAATTTTTACCGTTTGCAACTGAAATTGCCGCAAAAATGCGATCGCTCGGTATTCGGGCTGAAGCAGATAACAGTAATGAGCGCTTGGGTAAATTAATTCGCAATGCCGAAAAAGACAAAATACCTGTAATGGCAGTAGTCGGCGCGAAAGAGGTGGAATCAAATAGCTTGAGTATCCGCACTAGGGCTTCTGGAGAGTTGGGAACAATACCTGTAGCGGAGGTGCTCGAGAAAATGAAGAATGCGATCGCTAACTTCAGCAATTTTTAGCTATCTTTCTTGTCTTGATATATGTATGTATGGTGGCTAGACTTTTTTGATGCGATTTGAATGGGACGAAGAAAAGAACCAGGCTAATATTCGCAAACATGGTTTTAATTTCACAGATGCTTGGGAAATCTTTGAATCTCCCATGCTCATATCTTTGGATGTAAAAGAAGATTATGGTGAAGAACGCTGGATAGGAATCGGTTTTTTACGAGGACGTATCGTAGTTGTTATGTTTACTGAGCGTGACGATGACACAATCCGAATTATTTCTTTACGAAAGGCGCTGAAATATGAACGCATCCAATTTGAACGAACCCAGTAAAACTGATTGGACACGGATTGACGAGATGACAGATGAAATGATTGACACCTCTGATATTCCGCCGTTGGATGAAGCATTTTTCGCCAATGCTAAACTACGGATGCCGAAGCAACAGGTATCAGTTACAGTCAGTGTTGATCCAGATGTACTGGCGTGGTACAAAGCCCAAGGTGATCAGTTTCAAAGCCGTATTAATGCCGCACTACGGATTTACGCCGAGGCACATAAAGAACACAGTCCCTGACTTCAACACACTATTTGAGCATGAAGGATGCGATCGCTAACTTCAGCAATTTTTAGGTCTTGATATCTTTGTTGGTAGCTATTCTAATTAGATGCATCATATTTTTACTGTTACTGTTCCTGCCACTACTGCAAATATAGGTCCCGGTTTCGATTGTATCGGGGCAGCTTTGACGCTATATAACGAGTTTCAGTTCTCTGACCTTCAATCAGGTACTGACGAATCGCTTAAGATTACCGTTACTGGTGTAGAAGCCGAGCGAGTTAAAACTGATGGAAGTAATCTGGCTTACCAGGCATTTTTAAAGTTTTATCAACATCTAGATCAAAAACCACCGTCTGTCCAAATTGATATCACTCTAGGTGTACCTTTGGCGCGGGGATTAGGTAGTTCAGCTACAGCAATTGTGGGTGGATTAGTTGGAGCAAATCATCTGGCTGGTTCACCTTTAAATCAGACTGAAGTGATGGAACTTGCGATCGCACTTGAAGGACACCCAGATAATGTGGTTCCGGCTTTATTAGGGGGATGCCGTTTAGCTGCTACTAATGAAAGCAACAAATGGCAGATTTGTGATATTCCTTGGTATCAGAATTTAGTGCCAGTAGTAGCGATACCAGATTTTGAGCTTTCGACGGTTGAAGCGCGGCGTGTGTTGCCAGATCAAGTGAGTCGGGCGGATGCAATTTTTAATACGGCGCATCTGGGTTTGCTGCTGCGGGCGTTAGAAACTGGGCGGGGAGATTGGCTCAAAGCGGCGTTACAAGATCGGTTGCATCAGCCTTATCGTCAAGCGCTTATTCCAGGTTATGAGGCAGTGAGAGCGGCAGCTGTAGCAGCTGGGGCTTATGGAATGGTTATTAGTGGCGCGGGACCAACGTTGTTAGCTTTAGTGGATACTGAGAGAGCAGCAACTGTCGAGACAGCGATCGCAAAAGCTTGGAAAGAAGCAGGAATTACAGCATCTGTGCGATCGCTTGCTATTGACACCCAAGGAGCCAAAAGCTTTACCAAAGTAGCTCAATAAAAAATAATTATGAATCAAATTCAGGCTGACATTGAGGCGATTAATTCTCAGATTGAGGCTCTACGCCAAGAACGCGCCTCACTTACAGTCGATATGATATCTCCAGACAATAATTCACCACAAGCGATCGCCGATGCTTACCGTCGCCACGCCAGAGAAACTGCCCAACAGTCTGCTGAAGTTAAGGGCATAGATGATGCGATCGCTGCTTTGGCATCTCAGCTACATCAGAAAGAGAATCAGTTGAAGCTTTTGCAGACTGAACCAAAACAATTAACCCTAGATCAGCAGGTAGAGGAGGCTACCGAACAGGCTAAAGTTCATGCTGAACGGATTAATCAACTTGCAGCAGAACTAGCAGATGAACTACGGGCGCTCAAGAATATCACTAACGAAATTAGTCCGAAGTATTGGCAGGTTTATTACAAGCCTTTCATCACTGGATTTAAGACGATCTCGGTTCCCTACATCCGATTAGATGGAGATGTTTGGATGATTGGTAATCGAGTGGTTTAACAAGAATATACAAAAAAACACAATATGTGACGGTAGCGGACCCTTACGGGCAAGCCCCCTACAGCCCTCCGGGCATCCTACGGCAGGGGCATCGCTGCCGTCTTTTTTGTCACTTAATAAAAACTTATCCTTTCCGGTAACTGTATTAAATACTTCGATGGGTATTTCTGCTTATTGCCCTCAAATTTGCCGAAATTACTCTTTTCAAAACTTCACCTAACTTAATACAATGTATGTCGTAGGTAATAAGTATTTATTCTCAGTGATGCTTAGTACTCAATTTCCTTGGTTGACAACTATTCTTCTATTGCCTCTGGTGGCTGCCTCAGTCATCCCCCTAATTCCAGATCAACATATTAAAAGTATCCGTTGGTACGCCTTTGGAGTAGGGATAGCGGACTTTGCCTTAATGGTTTATACCTTTTGGTGTAAATACGATTTACAAAACTCTACATTACAACTAGCTGAAAGCTACCCTTGGGTTCCGCAACTGGGCTTAAATTGGTCTTTGGCAGTTGATGGCTTATCAATGCCATTAGTTCTATTAACAGGCTTGATTACTAGCTTGGCAATGTTAGCGGCATGGAATGTTACGAATAAGCCGCGCTTGTTTTATGTGTTAATGCTGGCAATGTACAGCGCCCAAATTGGTGTGTTTGCCGCCCAAGATATGCTTTTGTTCTTCCTCATGTGGGAACTAGAGTTAGTTCCTGTGTATCTGCTGATCTCGATTTGGGGAGGGCAAAACCGCCGTTATGCAGCTACTAAATTTATTCTTTATACTGCCGCCGCTTCTATATTTATTTTGGTAGGAGGCTTTGCAATGGCTTTCTACGGCGATACTGTTACTTTTGATATGGCTTCTTTGGGAATGAAGCAATATCCCAAAGGATTTGAAATGCTAGTTTATGCAGGATTGCTGATTGCATTCGGAGTAAAGCTGCCGATTTTCCCACTGCATACTTGGCTACCAGATGCCCATAGTGAGGCTTCAGCGCCCATTTCGATGATCTTGGCTGGGGTTTTGCTAAAAATGGGTGGTTATGCGCTGATCCGCATGAATATTGAAATGCTACCAAATGCCCATGTTTACTTTGCCCCAGTGTTGGTAATTCTTGGCGTAGTCAACATTATTTATGGCGCTTTGGCTGCTTTTGCCCAAACCAATCTTAAACGGCGCTTGGCTTATTCTTCGATCGCACACATGGGCTTTGTCTTAATTGGCATTGCCTCATTTACAGAAATTGGTATCGGTGGTGCTGTGCTGCAAATGGTATCGCATGGTTTAATTGCCGCTAGCTTGTTCTTCCTCTCAGGCGTTACATACGAGCGTACCCATACTCTGATAATGGAGAAAATGGGCGGAATGGCACAGCAAATGCCCAAAGTGTTTGCTTTATTTACTGCCGGATCTATGGCTTCTCTAGCATTACCAGGTATGAGTGGCTTTGTTGGTGAATTAACAATATTTCTCGGAATTACTACAAGTGATGCTTACAACCCGACATTCAAAGTTGTGGTTGTGTTACTAGCAGCTGTTGGGTTGATTCTAACTCCAATTTATTTACTCTCAATGCTGCGCCAAGTGTTTTATGGGGTAAATAATTCAGGGATAGTTATTGAGGGATATCTAGGAGATGCCAAGCCGCGTGAGATGTTTATTGCGAGTTGCCTGCTAGTTCCGATCATTGCAATTGGCTTTTATCCCAAAGTGGCAACGCAGACTTATGATGTGAAGACAGTTGCTGTTGCAACTCAAGTTCGCAACGTTCTACCGACTGTAGTTGCACAACAGGGGCGATCGCCTTTATACTCCACTGTGTTGATAGCACCGCACCTAGCTCCTGCTGAATCGCGATCGCTATTAGCTTCTAAGTAAACTGTCCGATGCCCTCGTTAATCCAATCCGCAAAGTTCATACCAGGTTCCTAGCCTCATGCCAATGAAATTACCCTGCTTGCTGATAGCCCCAATAATTGCCTTAACATATTCAGTAGCTGCACACGCAGAAGTGCAGACACGAAGAGTTGAATATAAGCACGGTAATACGGTTTTAGAAGGCTATTTGGCATATGATGACGATATCCAAGGTAAGCGTCCAGGGGTGATGGTTGTTCATGAATGGACAGGGTTAGGGCCGTATGTTGAGCAACGGGCGAAACAACTGGCAGAACTTGGTTATGTTGCTTTTGCCGTCGATATGTATGGTAAGGGAATTAGACCAAAAAACGATAAAGAGGCAGCAGCGCAAGCTAGTATATACAGATCAAATCGGAAATTAATGCGCGATCGTGCTGCTGCTGGTTTGAAAGTATTACAACAAAATGATCTAACTGATAAAAACCGCATTGCCGCCATTGGCTATTGTTTCGGTGGCGGTACTGTATTAGAGTTAGCGCGTAGCGGTGCTGATTTAGATGGTGTAGTGAGTTTTCACGGCAATCTTGATACGCCTAATCCCCGTGATGCCAGAAATATTAAGGGGAAAGTATTGGTACTGCATGGTGCAGAAGATCCCCTTGTACCACCTGAACAAGTGCTAGGTTTTGCACAAGAAATGAGTCAGGCAAAAGCTGACTGGCAAATGATAGCTTATGGTAACGCTGTACACAGCTTCACTAATCCTAATGCTGGCAACGATAAATCTAAGGGTGTTGCTTATAATCCACTAGCTGATAAGCGATCTTTTGCAGACATGAGACAATTTTTTGCTGAGATATTTCAGTTGAGGACACCATAAATAAATGAGTGAACAACCAGAAAATCTCGCCGTCAAAGTTGCAGAACTTGAGAAAAAGCTAAATGCTAGTTTTGATGTCATCAGCAAGCTAGTTAAAGCAATTGATTACATGAGAAATGATGATGCTAGATTTATCTTTGAGATGGATTTAGTTAAGCATTCTTTGTGCGAGGCGGGATATGTAGAAAGCACAATATCTAATAACCAAGAACATTATTAGCCCTTGTTTCAGAGGAAATAATTAACTTAACTAATTAATAGATAAAGTGCGTTATTTTAATATCCCCTACTCTAAAATATCCGCAATCCTATTCCTATTTTTTAGAAAGAATTATCCACACAGCATGAATAATTCCAGGAATATAGCCGAACAAGGTTAAAACAACATTTATCCAAAAGTCTGTTCCAAAACCTACTTGCAAGAAAACGCCAAGAGGAGGTACAAAAATTGCACATAAAAGGCGGAGAATATCCATTGTGACCTCTTGTTTTAATTTATTTAGAAATTTATAATTATAAACATCACATTATTTATATATAGAAGGCATCTATATTCAGATAGATAAAATAATAAATAAATATTACTTATTTAGACTTTGAATGTTACTTGAATTTCTCACTTACAAATAAGCGATCGCAGCAATATCCTATTCTTAAGCAATATCTTGATAAAAATTTACAGTCTGACGATAACAAGATAATAAATTGCTTCTCAAACTAGAGAAATTTGAATTTTAGTTTATAAAACTTAAACTTAATTAACCACCACTGATTTTGGCTTTGTAGCCTAGCTGAGTCAATATCTGCACCAGCTTTTGCTTATGATCGCCTTGAATTTCTATTTCATTGTCTCTCACAGTGCCACCCGTACCGCACTGAGTTTTTAACTGTTTTAGCAGCGCAGCTAGAGTCTCTGGTTTCGTCTGAAAACCACTAATTACGGTTACAGTTTTGCCTTTACGTCCCTTGCGCGAAGCTTGCACTTTAAGATTTTGTTGAGAAGCAGGAAGTTCGGAAACCGCTCTTTCGGTTGCAGCTGGGTTATTATTACCAAATTCTTGGTAAATAACTCGCGCTTGATTAGACGATTTAGAGTTAGATGAATTGCGATTGGTAGATGCCATAGTAATTATATTTAATCAGAAAAGGTTGGAAATGAGCGTTATCCTATGTTTCTATCTTGTAGCTTACGCGCTACATAAACCTGAAGAACTAAGAGATTAATCTTGTTCGCTAGCGAGTAGTAACTCTTCAAGGGAATCAGGAAATTCATTTTTCTCAACCATTTTGGTAAAAGCCCGATAACAGTCATTTTTATCTTCTGCTTTACGGGGGTAGTTTAGCCAAAGGATGAAAAGCGCTTTATGATCTGGAGTTTGCAAAGCACGAAAAAAAAGGCGATAACGATCAGGTAAACCCATTTTTTTGACTCGTCCGTACTTTTTCAGCGAACCTTGCAGCACAAAATGACTAGCAAAAGGATCGTTAGGGATTTTATCTTTAATCGCAACCATAATTGCTCTGTAGAGCTTCACTGTAGCGTGGCTGTAATAGTCTTCGGGAGGCAAATCCTTTTTTAGTTGGCGAACCTCCGCCTGTAAGTCTCGGCGCTGTTTGCCAAACAACCGTTTGATGAAATAGATCCTCCAGCCGTTACGAATCAAGCACCACCCCTGCAATTAACTCATCATCCTCAGCTGACATTGCCTCGGTATAATTTTCGATTTCATCAGGATTTTGTAAAGCTTCTTCCATCAAAAAATCTAAAAATAAACTTAGCATTAGTTCATCTTTTTCTTGTTCCGCAACCTCATTTGGTTGTAAGCGCACTAACAAAGTATCCGCATTAATGACTTGAACTTCGCCGTTTACCCCAACAAATTGAGGATTATCTTTAAAAAAACCATTCTCTACACGAAAACCAGATGAATTACCGATTTTTGACCAAGCTGCACTGTAGCGATTATTTGGCATCCTAATTCTGTAGCAATAGCTTTATAAATTTAATGTTAGTACATTTGTAAGTACAAAATAAAGAATTTGTTGATAAAGTGCGCTATTCCAATTTGAAAAGACGTGCTACTCCTGCATAACGATCTAGCGATCGCCTACCTTCACTACTCCAAACATTTATAATTAAACTCATCCCATTACTCCAGCAGGTATTGTGACACTTACTCCCCTTTCTTCCAACTCCCAACCCGCAGATAACCAGGCTTCTACTCAAACACCCGATATATTAGGGCGATTCGGGCAATTTGGGGGTAAGTATGTACCTGAAACTCTCATGCCTGCATTAACTGAATTGGAAGCAGCATATCAGCAATACCGCAACGATCCTGGTTTTCAAGCAGAATTACAACAGCTGTTAAGAGATTATGTTGGACGTGCTACGCCGTTGTATTTTGCCGAACGTCTCACTGCTCATTATGCCCGTCCCGATGGCACAGGAGCGCAGATTTACCTGAAACGCGAGGACTTGAATCACACAGGCGCACACAAAATTAACAACGCCTTAGCTCAAGTATTATTAGCAAAACGGATGAATAAGCAGCGCATCATTGCCGAAACTGGCGCTGGACAACACGGCGTTGCTACAGCAACAGTATGCGCTAGATTCGGGCTAGATTGCGTAATTTACATGGGCGTTCAAGACATGGAACGTCAAAGCTTGAACGTATTTCGGATGCGGCTGATGGGTGCTGAAGTGCGCCCTGTAGCGGCTGGCACAGGTACACTCAAAGATGCAACTTCTGAGGCAATCCGCGACTGGGTAACAAATGTTGAAACTACTCACTACATTCTGGGTTCTGTAGCTGGGCCTCACCCTTATCCGATGATTGTCCGCGACTTTCACGCAGTAATTGGGCAAGAAACGAGGGTTCAAGCTATGGAAAAGTGGGGCGGATTGCCGGATATTCTGCTTGCTTGTGTGGGCGGTGGTTCTAATGCAATGGGACTATTCCACGAATTTGTGAAAGAGTCATCTGTGCGCTTGATTGGCGTAGAAGCCGCTGGCGAGGGAGTCAATACAGAAAAACACGCAGCTACCTTGACAATGGGACGAGTTGGTGTATTACACGGCGCAATGAGCTATCTGTTGCAAGATGAAGATGGGCAAGTTATTGAGGCACACTCAATTAGTGCCGGGTTAGATTATCCTGGTGTTGGCCCAGAGCATTCGTATTTAAAAGAAAGTAGACGGGCTGAATATTATAGTGTGACTGATTCAGATGCGGTGGCAGCATTACAGCGACTTGCTCAACTAGAGGGGATTATTCCAGCCCTAGAAACTGCTCATGCGATCGCATATCTAGAATTTCTCTGTCCTCAGTTAAGTGGCAGTCCCCGAATTGTGATTAACTGCTCTGGACGCGGTGATAAAGATGTTCATACTGTCGCCAAGTTTCTTGAAAACAGCTAAATCATCAAAAATGCAAAAACTCTGGGCGGGGATGGCTTTAGGTGTGCTTGGTGGTGGACTGATAAGTTGTGATGCTATGTCTACTGCTGTCTTAACAACCAAAGAAACGCCATCTGCCGCACCCATATCTGCTAAAACTGCAACTTCTAGCCCTCACAGTGCCTTGGAACAGTCTGTTCACCAACAGATCAATCAATATCGTCAGGTGCATCAATTACCGCCACTGACACTTGATCCACGCATCAGCGAACAAGCAAGGGCGCACAGTCAGGCAATGGCAAGTGGTAAAGTTCCTTTTAGCCATCAAGGATTTGAGCAGCGAGTCAAAGCTATTAGCCGCGTCATTCCTTATCGGGCATCAGCTGAGAATGTAGCTTTTAATCTGGGGTATAGTAACCCAGTAGAGCAGGCTGTTGAAGGTTGGATCAAAAGCCCTGGTCATCGAATTAATATTGAGGGTGAATATAACTTAACCGGAATTGGGGTTGTCAAGAATGCCAAGGGCGAGTACTACTTCACCCAAATATTTATCCGTCGCCTGTGGGGATAAGTCATTGGCAGATTTTTAAGTATCCGCTAAAGCGGCTTTGAAAAAGTATCGCTATTAGAAATGCAATACATCTCGGCTAGTATTGTTGACTCATCGCATATCCCCCGTAGCCCCCTTAAAAAGTGGGGAACATAGACCCCGTGATTTTAATGGATTTGTTACCGTAATGCGATCGCTGATCTCGAAACTCTCTATCCCCTATCAAGTGGTAATCTGCGTACTGGGATGAAATGCTATTTAGAAAATTATAAAAGTTTTTGTAGCGCCGTACATTCACGTAAGTGATTTGACAATATAGCAAGTTAGGTGTAATCTTTGAGCAAATTTACACCGATAAATAAATCAGTGGAATTTCGCTTGTTTAGAGAGTAAAGGCGAAGTTAACTTTACTATGTAGCTTAATTGTGTAAAGCTACCTTAAAACATACGTCCAAATGGCAATGTATCAATTTGCCTAAATTGTCTGTGTTCATGACAGCAATTTTGCTCTCTATTCAACGAGAACAGCACACATTGTACCTAATTTGATGCTGCTCAGTGCTGTCATTTGTTTGAGCTGCAATCTCAAATTTGCCTCAAACCTGTAGTAATTTATTGGAATATTTCTGCCCATGAAGCGATCTCTTTTTACCAGTATAGCCTTAACTTCGGTTGTGTTAACCAGTGGAGTACTACAACTACCAGCCAACGCCCAAAATTTCGGCTCTATTTTCAATTCCATCTTTCAGTCTCCACAGCCATCTACGACTCCTACCACTACTCAATCTACTACTCCTTCACTAGCCTCTATAGAAAATGCGGTTCATAATCAGGTGAATCAGTACCGTGCTAATCGAGGTTTACCGCCCTTGTCTTTGAATTATCGTATTACTGAGCAGGCGCGAATTCATAGCCGCAATATGGCTAATGGTACAGTTCCTTTTAGTCATGATGGATTTAATCAGCGAGTGCAAACAATCGCCAAAGTGATCCCCTTAAGCACAGCTGCTGAAAATGTCGCTTACAATCAAGGCTATAGTAACCCTGCCACTCAAGCCGTTCAAAATTGGTTAAATAGTAGTGGTCATCTTGCTAATATTCAGGGTTCATACAACTTGACTGGTGTTGGCGTGGCGAAGAATGCTAGAGGTGAATACTACTTCACTCAGATATTTATTCGTAGTCGTTAAGACTCAGAATTTTGCTTGAATTATTTACCAGCTAGATGTTTGATAATAGAGTGTTCTGATGTCTTGGCTGAAGAACACTTTATCTAGTTGGATGGTGCAATGGAATTTGCAGATTTTCAAATATGCGATCGCGATCTGAGTGATAATATCTTATCCGAGTATCTAAACGCTGAAGCTATAGCGGTAGATACAGAAACAATGGGTTTACTGCCGCAGCGAGATCGCTTGTGTCTTGTTCAACTGTGCGATCCTGAAGATAGAGTTACTGTGATCCGCATTGCCAAAGGACAAACAGAAGCACCGAACTTAAAACGGTTAATGGAAGCAGCGGATATTGTCAAAGTATTTCACTTTGCTCGTTTTGATATTGCCACACTACAACACAATCTTGGTATTGATGTAAAGTCTATTTTCTGCACAAAAATTGCCAGCAAATTAGCCCGAACTTATACTAATCGTCATGGTTTAAAAGATTTGGTGCAAGAACTCGAACAAGTAGAACTTGACAAAAGCGCTCAAAGTTCTGACTGGGGAAACGCTGCAAATTTATCAGACAAGCAACTGCGCTATGCGGCTAATGATGTCCGCTATTTGCTGAGTGCTAGGCAAAAGCTGATTGAAATGCTACAACGAGAACATCGGTGGGAAGTGGCGCAAGAATGCTTTAAATGTCTACCGACTATTGTTTCTTTAGATTTATTACAATTCAAAGATGTGTTTGAGCATTGATATTTATTAGTGCGTCAATATTAGCTCAACAGCATCAAACATTACTTTTTCTGAGCAAACAGTTATTATATACCCTTGGAGCGATGTGAATTTCTCTGCGAAGCTCAAAACTTGTAACGTATCTCACAGAAAATTTTTCTGTGTTTATATTCACATGGGCATTATTAGCCGTATGTCAAGATAACAGTAATAATTATTAGCTGTTAAAAAGATATTGTCGGTATTGCCTATAATACTACTGAGTTTAGACAAGCCATTTATGGTTAATGTCTCCAACTCATTCAAAAAATAGGGAACGGAGTATTTCTATGAAGCGAGTAATTTCATGGCTGAGAAATATCAGCCTGCGTCAAATTTTAACTGTTTTTTTGGTAAGTATAACATTCTTGTTTAGCAGTGTAGATATACATGGTAATCAACTGCAAGCGCAAGCAGAACCAGTAACACCTGAAGCTACTGAGTACAAAGTTGAGAATCAAGCTGAAATTAAGGCTGAAAGAGTTAAAGAGAATGCTGAAAAATCAGCTAAACTTTTAGCTGAAGAGGGCAAACTGGTAACTAATAGAGCAGCAGAAAGCGCACAAGATTCAAATAAGAATATATTTGAGTCTGTCAAAGAAAAGCTCAATCTTGATGAACCAATTGATCCAGGTACAAAACAAGCTGTTAGACAGCTTGAAGATACAGTAACAGGAAAAAGCGAGTAATACTACAGTTGGAGATATCTGTAGAATATTTTAGACCAGTTCGTATAGATCCCCCTTACCCCGTTAATTAAGGGGGAATAATAGATCCCCCCTACCCCCCTTAATTAAGGGGGGAATAATGGAGGGATTAATTTTATGTTTTTAATATCAAATAATTTAACTTTATTATTATCTACAAATACATATAAACTAAGCAGCAACTGAAAGAGAATTTCAGAAGTTGTAGTAATTTAAAGACGTGATATGCAGTAAGTACAGCAGGTAAAATAGAAAGTTATGGAAGTTAATTTTCTACCGGAATTAATTGAACAGCTAACAGAGTCTACGTCTGTTGCACTTGCTAGAAGTATTGAACGTAAAGCGATCACAACTCCCCTCAGTAACCACGATATTGCGACAACATACGTGCATCAAGGTAGCGGTGGTACACCGATATTATTACTACATGGCTTCGATAGTTCTGTTTTAGAATTTCGTCGCTTGTTGCCATTGCTAGCAGAAGCAAATGATACATGGGCAGTTGATTTATTAGGTTTTGGCTTTACAGACAGAATTACTGGAATTGGATTTAGCCCGACTGCAATTAAGACACATTTATATTATTTTTGGAAAACATTGATTCAAACGCCCGTAATTTTAGTTGGTGCTTCGATGGGAGGTGCAGCAGCAATTGATTTTACTCTCACTTATCCAGAAGCTGTTAAAAACCTCGTGCTAATTGATAGTGCTGGTGCTAGTAGTTCCGCGATGGGAAGATTTATGTTTCCTCCGCTTGGCTACTTAGCAACTGAATTTTTGCGTAATCCCAAAGTACGAGATCGCATTAGTCGTACTGCTTATAAAAATCAAAGTTTAGCCACTGTTGATGCCCAATTGTGTGCGGCATTGCATCTAAAAATGCCTAATTGGAATCAAGCTTTAATTGCTTTTACTAAAAGTGGTGGTTACTCTTCTTTTAAAAACATTGCCCAAATTAAACAGCCAACACTGATTTTATGGGGACAATGCGATCGCATTTTGGGTATTGCTGATGCCGAGAAATTTAAGCAGGCGATCGCCCATAGTAAACTAATCTGGATTAAAGATTGTGGTCATGTCCCTCACCTAGAAAAGCCACAAATCACTGCCCAGCATATTCTTGAATTTAGAAATCAAACGCCTTTCGCCATGAGTAGTGGAACGCCATAATTAAAAAGTTGACAGTTGACAGTTGACAGTTGACAGTTGACATTTATTCGTGAGGTTTGAGGATGGGGATTTAAACCCGAGATCGGGACAATTGTCAATTGTCAATTGTCAATTGTCTACTGTTAAAACTAGCTGTTAACAACAGACACATCTATATTCAGCGTACTTACTAAGAAAGCCCAGCGATCGGCAATTTCTTCGATAGTTTTAGTTGTAGGCTTCCCAGCTCCATGCCCCGCTTTTGTTTCAATTCTAATTAAAACAGGTGCTGAACCAGTATGAGCCGCTTGCAACGCAGCTGCAAACTTGAAACTATGAGCAGGTACTACGCGATCGTCATGATCAGCTGTAGTAATCATCGTTGCCGGATAAGATGTACCAGGTTTGAGATTATGTAGTGGTGAATATGCGTAAAGAGTATTAAATTCCTCTGGATTTTCAGAAGAACCATAATCTGAAGTCCAAGCCCAGCCAATAGTAAACTTATGGAACCGCAACATATCCATTACGCCTACAGATGGTAGCGCCGCCGCAAATAAATCAGGGCGCTGAGTCATACAAGCACCTACTAAAAGTCCTCCGTTGCTACCACCGAAAATCGCGAGTTTAGCTGGGGAAGTGTACTTATTAGTAATTAGCCACTCAGCCGCTGCAATGAAATCATCAAAAACATTTTGCTTATTTAGCTTAGTTCCTGCCTGATGCCATTCCTCACCATATTCTCCACCACCACGCAGATTGGGTACAGCATAAATACCCCCCATTTCCATCCACACGACGTTACTAACTGAGAAACTCGGTGTTAGAGAAATACCAAAACCTCCATAACCATAGAGGCAGGTAGGATTATTTCCGTCTAGTTCAATTCCCTTTTTGTAGCTGATAAACATAGGTACTTGAGTACCATCTTTACTACTGTAGAAGACTTGCTGCGTCTCGTAATCATCTGGATTGAAATCCACTTGTGGCTGCCGAAAGACGGTACTTTGATCAGTTACCATGTCGTAACGGTAAATAGTTGCTGGAGTAGTAAAGCTGGTGAAGCTATAAAAGGTTTCTGTGTCGTCGCGATCGCCACCAAAGCCACCAGCCGAACCAATGCCAGGTAATGCAACTTCCCGCACATAAGATCCGTTTAAGTCAAAGATTTTAATCTGAGTATGGGCATCTTTAAGGTAGGAAGCGACGAACTGGTTGTTAAGTAAACCAACGCCTTCAAGAGTTTCATCTGCCTGCGGAATAATCTCTTGCCAAGCATCACGAGATGGATTGCTGGTGTCAATCGCAATTACACGACTGCGCGGCGCATCTAAGTCAGTTTGGAACCAAAACACAGTTCCTTCGTTATCAATAAAGCTAAAGTTAGCCTCAAATTGATTAATCAGTTCCACAACCTGGGCATTTGGATCACTCAAGTCTTTGTAGAAAACCAGGTTTCTTGGATCACTGCCTAGCCAAACAGAAATAATTAAGTAGCGTCCATCTTCGGTAACTCCTCCGTTGAAGCCCCATTCTTTCTGATCCGCACGTTCATACACTAGGATATCTTCTGACTGTGGCTTGCCTAGTTGGTGATAATACAGTTTTTGGAAATAGTTAACGTCTTCTAATTTGGTTGCCTCATTCGGTTCATCGTAGCGGCTGTAGAAAAAGCCCTGATTATCGCTACTCCAAGATGCGCCAGAGAATTTGATCCACTGCAAATGATCTCCTAAATCCTCGCACTTCTCCACATCGCGCACTTTCCACTCTTGCCAGTCTGAACCAGCAGTAGAAAGACCATAAGCCATCAAGTTGCCGTCTTCACTGATCGATAAACCTGAAAGAGCAACTGTACCATCCTCTGACAGCTTGTTGGGGTCGAGTAGCACTCTAGGTTCAGCGTCAAGCGAAGTTTGGGTATAAAGTACAGATTGGTTTTGGAGTCCGTCGTTTTTGAAGTAAAAGTAGCGGTTCCCTTCCTTAAACGGAATCCCAAATTTTTCATAATCCCATATCTGCGTTAAACGCTGCTTAATCTGTTCCCGAATTGGGATTTCATTCAGGAAATTATATGTAACTTGATTTTGAGCCTCAACCCAAGCCTGCGTTTCCTCAGAATCAGGATCTTCTAGCCAACGGTACGGATCTGCAACTTTTGTACCGTGATAGTCATCAAAGGAATCAATTTTGTTGGTAGTTGGATAGGAGAGTGGTTTGTCGGGATGTGGCATAGAGTCAGCTTTTGGGCAACACTGTCCAATTTAGCACTGGTTTAGCGACTGTCTGCAAACCCTAGAAAAGAGAAGTAATGCTGCTTTTTTGCAGAAAACTTGCCCAATAAATAGAGGGTATTTCAGGACTGTGGGTAATTTTAAGCATTTAGCCTGAAACTTCAATCAGGATAGTAGTTATTAGGCTGCGGTAGTTAAGGATGTACCTAAAAACCACTCATATCCTTCCCTAAACTTTCGCTTTGCATCGCTTTCTATAATACTGCCGTGAGCCATGATGACTCTCTTAAAGTCCCAAGCAAGTACCTTTTGAACTGACTGTTTCACCTTGTCTTTTTCTTGTGTAGCAAATTTTTCCAGTAAAGAAGGACTAAGTTTTTTATATCCGCCAATTAATCTAGCTGCTAACTGCGTTGTTAATGAAAAACTCTCATCAAAGTGAAAAGCCGTGTCTGTTAATATTAAGGTGCGGCTTTTTTGATGGAAGAAAACACATTCATTAAGTAAGAAAGGACCTTTTAAGTCAAAAACTTTAAATGCATCAAATAATAAATATTCAACTTCATTAAACATACTATTTTCATCAATACTTATAACTTTATCAATTGGCAGCTCAGATTTTTTGGACTCTAATCCTGGTGCAACCCAGAGTTGCGCTTTAGGATAAATAGCTTTGAAGCTAGAGACAAACAAATAGTGGTAAAGATTTGGAGCAATGATATAACTGACATCTCCAATTGCATTGAGTTGATTAATAGTGTCGTTATCAACTTGAATCGGAGAAATAACGATTATTTCACCAGTTACGAGACGAATAAGTGTCATTCTCGTACCAACATCCAATCCTAGATATTTTAATGGTTGTTCAGCAACCCAGATATTTTGGTCAATCTCTCTGAGCATGAGCAATATATTAGGACTTACGTAGCTATATTATACGAACACTGTATGTAGGGGCAATTCATGAATTGCCCCTACATTGATGCGATCGCCTGCAACCACATTAAGTCTTAAACAACACTCTTTGCCGCTACTAATACTTCACCATTGAGCATCCGTTGAGCGCCATCCAGCAGCACTTCTTCGAGATACGGTTTAGTAAAGTAACCACTTGCTCCCAGTTGCACCGCCATTTGTCTGTGTCTATCTGCACCACGAGACGTCAACATTGCGATCGGTAAGTTGCTCAAATTCGGATCTTTCTGCATCCGTGATAGCAGTTCTAACCCGTCCATTCTAGGCATTTCGATGTCACAGAAGACGAGATCGCAGGGAAGACCATCACGCAGCTTATCCCAGGCTTCCTGACCGTCACGGGCTTGTTCTACTCGGTATCCAGCCTTGTTAAAAGTCATAGAGAGCAGTTCACGGACGGTAATCGAGTCATCAATAATCAGAACCATAGGTTCAGTCTTGGCATCCGGTATTTCAGGCAACATCGGAGTAGCACTAGCAGTCCATAGAGAAGAATTACCGCCTTCTCGCTGCAACCGTCCTAGTGCTAGGTCAATCAATTCCAGCACGTCCGCGATCGGCATTACCCGACCATCTCCCATCACGGTAGCACCTGCAACTCCTACTGGCTTTGGCGCTGGCCCTTCAAATTGCTTAATTACAATTTCTTGCTCACCTAGCACTTGGTCAACCTGAATTGCCATCAGCGCACCCGGTGAACGTAAGACCACAATCGAAATCATATCGTCGTCGCGGCTAGCACCATAAAGGTTACTCCGACCGACTTGACGATTGGATACTAAAAGTTCCTTAAGTGGTCGGAATGGCAACAGGGAATCACGCCAGGAAATACAAGATTGTCCTTCCTCATTAGAAACTATGCTCTGTGGCGATATATCCATCATGTCTTCCACACCGTCCATCGGGAAGGCAATCTGAGCCTTGTCGCTCACGCAGCAAAGCGCTTTACCAATACTCAGAGTAAGTGGTAGACGAATAGTAAAGGTTGTTCCCTTACCAAGCGTAGAATCGGTGGTAATTGTACCCCGAATTTCGTTTAAGCTGGTTTTGACTACATCCATGCCAACGCCTCGACCCGCAAATTCATCAACTTGCTCTTTCATACTAAAACCAGCGTGGAACAGCAAGTTGTACGCATCCAAGCGAGACATAGTTTTGGTATCAGCTAGGGTGATGATCCCTTTTTGAATTGCTTTAGTCATCACCTTGTCAGAGTCAATCCCAGCGCCATCATCGCTAACAGAGATCACAGTCTGATTGCCTTGGTGAAAAGCCTTGATAGTGATTTTGCCTACAGGTGGCTTACCCTTGGCGACACGCTCTTCTGGAGATTCAATTCCATGAGTAATAGAATTATTTACCAAATGTGTCATTGGGTCGTAGAGTTGTTCTAAGATCACTTTGTCGATTAAGCTTTCCTGACCTTCAATTTGTAGCTCTGCCTGTTTGCCATATTTGAGTGAAATGTCTCGCACGGCACGCGGTAAACGCTCGGCAATTTGAGCAAAAGGTAACATTCGCGATCGCGTTAGTCCTTCTTGCAGCTGCGTTGTCACCTGTCGGAATTGACGCGCCACTTGCTCAGTGTCATCTGTAACAAACTCTATATCCGATGAAGCCTCTCGCACTCGAACAATTAGTTCGATCATCTCTTGCGAAAGAGTATGGAAGCCTGTAAAGCGATCCATTTCCAAAGCATCAAAGTCCATTCCCGAAGCGTGACGCTCTGACGCAGGAGCTAATGTATTAACTGATACAGGGCGAGAACCTTGGCGGATATTATTTAGCGAGGCTTCCATCAGCGATCGCTCATACAGTTCCTGCATCCTAGAACCTAGACCGTTGAGAGTCTGCACCTGATGTAGCAGATTCTCTACAGACTGGCGCATCCGTTGTTGATCCTGTTCTAAGCTGTTACGATTTACAACTAATTCTCCAACCAAGTTACTAACGTTATCTAGGTGCTTGACTGGTACTTTCATCGTTTGTTCAAGCACTGCACGGCGAGGCTTAGTTGGTGCAGTTTTAGCTTGCTTCGATTTAACTTTTGGAGAACTACTACTCTTTTTCTTTTCTTTCCCCAGCAGTTTCTCTAAATCATTAAAGTCGTCAACTTCCTGGTTATTTGAAACTCCTATATTCGCAGCAGGTTGTGTGACTAGCGCTTGTGCAGGCGAATCTAATAAAGCATCCAGTTCACCAAATTCATCTGTATTCGCTTCTCCTAGTAAAGCATCCAGTTCACCAAATTCATCTGTATTCGCTTCTCCTAGTAAAGCATCCAGTTCACCAAATTCATCTGTATTCGCTTCTCCTAGTAAAGCATCCAGTTCACCAAATTCTTCGTCAACTACTTCACTGGTGGAAATATTGGCGATCGCAGCAGCTTGAATAACTGGCGCTTCAGGCGAATCTAGTAAAGCATCAAGTTGAGCGAATTCATCTGTATTCGCTTCTCCTAGTAAAGCATCCAGTTCACCAAATTCATCATCAACTACTTTGGCAGTGGAAACGTCCTCGTTTAGATCAGATAAGGTTTCAGTTACTACCGACTCTACTGGAGCGCTAAATAGTAAATTTAGATTTTGGTCATTCTCTTCGCCTAAACTATTAAAGAAATCCGTTTCTGTTGTGTCCAGAACTAAGCCAAGTTCATTAGTCACTAATGAATCATCTATTAATGGTGCTTTTGTACTTATTTCTTCTGATTTAGGCAATTCAGTTGACAAACTGATTTCTGATACTGGAGTTAAATCTAAATCAAGCTGCTCATCCCAAAAATCATCAAATAAACTGGAGGGAGTCTCTTCAGTGTTTAAAGAATTATCATAAACATTTAATTCATTAGCTGTCGTTGCTTCTACCTCAGTCGCTGACACTTCATCCACAAAGCGATCGCTAGCATTTGAGGACAACAGGTCTTCTGCTTCAATTTTTAGCTCGGATTCTAGTTTAGCTCCTTCCTCCCATAAATTCACATAAGCAACATTTTCACTTGATGAACTTGGAATAATTTCTTCTAAAAAATTACTACTTTCTCCAAATTTTTTTGGCTGAGCAAATAAATCGCAGAACTCAGGTTGTTCACTAGGTACTCCGGCTTGCATTTCTTCTTCGCCGAAGAGACTATCAAAAACTAATGTTTCTCTCAGTTGACTAGAAGATAATGTCTTATCGTATAATTCCTTTTGATGTTCGTTTATTAGTAATTCCTCGTCAGTGCTGACAATTTCTAAATCTTGAATTGTATTGATAGTATCTATGTCACCTTCTAAATTAACAGAGGCTAGCGGTTGTAAAGTTTCATTTATAAGCGGCTTATCTTCATTTATTTCTATTGCAAATAAATCGTTTAGATTAAGCTCTGTCTCTAAATCGGTAATTTGTTTGTCATTCATAAAATTAGTATCTTCTGCGGCTGGGATTTTAAGTTCTGGATATATATTTTTTACAGTAAATAGTTTTACTGTATCTTGAGTAGTAGCAGGGAGCTAACAGAAGTGAGTAAATTACTTTTGTTGACGCTCATTGCTGGAGTTTGTGTTTTCCCAATTACAACTAGCAAAAGAAAGGTTTTGTAGTTGTTTATTCATTTTGATTTCAGCTTTACTGTTTGCCAAAAGCCATTCATGAGACTGTTTAAGATTGTCGTAATATTTTGTTATCTGTGTACTATAAAAAGCTTCATTAAAGGAAATGTTTTCTAACAAAACTCCACCCCCAGCTTGATTTACTAAAACTTCCTAAATGCTGGTTAAGCACTGCAAAGAATGGCTCTACTTCTAACATGGTGTTATTAACTACGCTTTCTGTTAGAAACGAATCTTCGAGTTGCTCTAAAAGTTTTTTAAGAGTGCCAAACGCTTACAAAAATAGTGAATCTAACTTATGCTCAATCTGAATGTGTGGGTACTCCTTAAGCAAATTAAAATAGTCTTCCAAGTATTGAGCCATTTGCTGAACGCTATTTATTTCTAGCATTGCTGCTCCTCGTTTGAGCGAGTTGATCTACCCAGAAAGCTTCATTGACATGGCAGCGTTGCGGGAGGAAGTCTCCCGCATTCAAGCTGACCATTTCTATAGTTTTGAGAGTAGGTTGTAAGTTTAGTAAACCCTGCTCAATCATTTTAAAATGGTCTTTGGCTTCTTTAATGAAGTAGCTTAATACGCGCTGTTGTCGTTCCGGCAGCATGATATTTTTAGTTATGTAATTGGAAGACAATCTGAAATAGTGGTTAACTATTATTTTTGTTGTTTGAGCAGATTACGTACCGATAGTGCTTGCAGTTGTTGACTTGTTTTAATTTCGGTTTCACGAGCAGCTAAAACTAATTCGTGAGATTGTTTGATCTCCTTAATCACAATTGGCGCTAAGGTACGATAGGGGTTATCTGCATTAGCGATCGCATCTGAAGCTGTTTGGCATAAAGCACACCAACGTGGGAGCTTAAGTTGTTCACCCAATTGAGCTAGCTGCTGAGAACATTTCTGAAGTTGTTGGCGACTCTCTCGCGTTTCAGGTTGCTTAAATAGCTGCAACATTTCTCGTAATGTTTGCATTACTTGGTTTTGAAACACTGGTAGTGGGTCGGTTTTTTCTACAATTGCAGGACTTGATTGGGGTACAGCAAATGTAACTGGTACTGAGGCTGAAGATAGTTGTGTAGAAACTGCCTCAGGCTGCATATTGCCCCCAGCTTGATTTACTAATAGAGCAATATGCTGGTTAAACTCTGCAAAAACTGGCTCTATTTTTGACATCAAGTTATTAACCACATTATCTGTCAAACACAAAGAGTGTTCTAGTTCTTCTATTAGTTCTTTTAGAGTATCAAATAGTGCTAAAAACAGTGATTCTAGTTTCTGATCAACTTCAACTTCTGGACACTCTTTAAGGACTTTGAAATAGTCTTCCAAATGGTGAGATATTTTCTGAATACTATCTAGTCCCAGCATTGCTGCTCCTCCTTTTATCGAGTGAGCTGCTCGGAAAACTTCATTAACAGTTTCCGAGTCTTGAAGGGTATCTTGGAGATTCAGTAACCCCTGTTCAATCGTATTAAGGTGGTCTTTAGCTTCTTCAATGAAATAGCCTAAAATGCGTTGCTCTTGTTCTTGTAGCATGATGTTTGTTACTTGTTACTTAATTGTTTTCAAAAAATTCAGTTGTTTATTGTTAGCTTCTAGTATGTTTATTTAATTTTTCTTGCAGAAGTGATTATATATTTGTCTAGATAACCACTAAAAACTAACAACCAAAAACTACATCGAATCGTTGCTATCAACCCGGAACCGTTCAACAGAGTTAAGCAAGTCGCCTGCTACGGCTACCAAGTTTTGCAGCGAACCGGAAACGCGCTGAGCTCCTTGGGAATTTTCTTGTGCTGTTAACTCTACCGATTGCATCACAGATGCTACAGCGCGTGAAGTTTCAGTCTGCTCCACCGTTTCGGCAGTAATCGCTCCCACAAGGCTGTCAATACGACTTGACACTTGAACAATATCTTCAAGCGATCGCTTTGCCTGTTCCGCCAGGTGCGTTCCTTGAATAACCTGCTGTGTGCCTTCCTCCATCGCTGTCATAACGGAACCCGTTTCAGTCTGAATTTGCCGCACAACTTGTTCGATCTCTTTCAGAGCCTTGGCAATTCGATCCGCTAGTTGACGCACCTCATCCGCAACAATCGCAAAGCCGCGACCTGCTTCTCCGGCTCTTGCAGCCTCAATACTGGCATTAAGCGCCAATAAATTCGTCCGCGAAGCAATTTGAGAAATCAACGCCACAATTTTTGAGATTTCTTGTGATGATTCAGCTAGCCGCTTTACCTTACGAGTTGTTTCCGCGACAGTTTGACGAATTTCTAAAATCCCTGCCACAGTTCGTTCTACAGCCTCGCCACCTTTTTCAGCACTAGCTGAAGCAGAGCGAGCTACATCCTCAGCTTCCCGCGCATTTTCCGCCACCCGTTGAATTGCGTCGGTTAGCACCTGAACAGAATTCAGTGTCACTGCTAGTTCCTCAGCCTGCCGCAACGCATCTGAAGACAACGCTTGGGCAAACGTTTCGCTGTCAGTTGCTTCTTTACTAACTTGCCGTGCTGCCAACTTCACTTGTTGCACGATTTCTCGCAGGTTTTGAATTGTCAGGTTGAATGAGTCCGCGACTGCACCTAAAACATTAGCGCTGACCTCAGCTCGTACAGTCAAATCACCCCGCGCTGCTCCTTCCACATCGTCTAAGAGCCGGATTACCTGACGTTGCAATTCTTCTTTGGCTTGCTCCTGTTCATCAGCCTTGCGTTGTACCTCACTTGTAGTCGTGAAAACCACGCGGGTCATTTCATTGAATCCAGACGCAAGCTGCCCGAATTCATCTTGTGAATAAACCGTAGCTTGGGCATTGAAGTCGCCTTGTTGCACAGCAGCAAACTGAGCTTGCAGATCCCTCGTTGTTCGTTGGATCGACTTGAGCGTTAGTTGCCCTAAAAAGCGTGTGGTAGCAAAACCAACAATTCCTGCTGCCACTGGCATCGCCCAATCGGTGTTTCGCACCGTGCGGTTCTGCGCTCCTGACAACAGTGTCCCCCCTAAGCCAACCGCAGCGACAACTAAAGCTGAGGTAATTCCTACGGCTCCGGCGGTCAGCCATTGCTTTTTTTCTAAAGAAGCGGTTTCAAATTTCGCTAGCCAGTGCGACCCCCTTCTCTGCACTACTTCTGAACTATTTACCTGGGTAATTACAGGGGTTAATTCTTCAGAACTTGTGATAAATGATTCATCCGCGCTGTTGGTTGTGTGATCTACTATAAGAATGTTGTCTGAATTATTGCTAAATCCACTATTGGAAGATATATTTATTCCTGAATTAGGGAATCTAGCTTCCTCTACTAATAGATCAAAGTCCTCTGTATTACCTAAATCGTCAACTTCACCTAAGTCATCTATAAAGTCAATATTGCTTAACTCAGTGCCTTTGGTGTAATTGGCATTTGGATCGGAAACATTTGCCGATCCAAGGGACTCGGAGGTATTAGCATTATTTAAGTCAAAACTTTGTTTATCTTGAAACTTTTTTGGAGGTGCGGCTAAGAAAAGAGTCTGATCGCCGTCAGTTTCCTCAAAAGTAAACCCGCTATCTTCTGAACTTAGTTGAGGGAACTGTTCAGCCTTCATGGAACCAAAAGTATTTTCTATATCCGAGGTTTCCTCAAACCCTGATGACATTAACAAAGTTGGATCTAGATCTTCGTTAATATCTGCATCTGAGCCTAACCCCTGATCAAAGCTGGCTGGAGTCATTGAATAGCCATCGTAGCCTAACGGTTCTATCTGCTCATACTCATTGACATTCCTTTCTGGAGTATTAGGCGGTGCATTTAAGGCAAAGGGATCGGCAAAAGCGTCTGGTGACTCATCGGCGTAACTGTGCATAGAAGCATCACTTGACAAGCCAAAAGAATTGTCAGATTGCTTCAAATCAGAACTTGGTTCTTGATTATGGTCGAGGTAGTTGAAATCTAAATTATTGGAATTAAAATCCTCTTGTAAGTTTTGTTGCTCATTCGCTGAATAATCATACTGCTCTGAGGAATCAGAATTGAGAAAAAAAGCATTATCAATTCCGTGTACTCCATTACTGCCTAATTGATCAGCACTTTCATATTCACTAACCGATGCCAGAGCATTATTAGCACAATCAATTAGTTCTGGATCTTCTGTCAGGCTTAACACCATTTGATAGTGTTCTTGAGCAAGGTCATACTGCTGTAAAACACAGTAGATATGACCCCGCAATAGCTGACTATTAGGATCGTCTGGAAACTCTTGAACTAATCGTTCAACTAGAGTTGCCGCTTCCTCGTAGTTGCCTTGAATATATGCTTTTTGAGCTTGTTGATAGTCCTGTTCGTGATTTACACTTAATGTCATTTGCCGCCTCCGCTTGCCTTAATTTCATTCTGACCACCGTGCACTCCGTAGAATTGCCTTTTGATCCAGCAGTCGCAGACACTGATGGGTAAGCTCATCTAATAACCATTGACCTCTCAGAAATGGAGCCATAGTATCTGGAGCTTTATTCACCTTCTGAATTGCTGCCGCATCTAGCCATTCCATACCGACAATTTGCTCAACTGCTAACCCCAGCATCATGTCTTGATCTTCAACAGCAAGAACCGGAATCTCAGAACGATCTGTGGTTACAGCAATTGGCTGTCCCAGAAATTGCCCCAGATCAGCTACCCAAATTACTCGCCCTCGCACATTTAGAGTACCTAAAAGTAAAGGGGAAGCATTGGGAATTGGCGTAATTCGGTCGGGAGGAGAAGAAATTACTTCTCGAATTGCCATCGCTGGTAGCGCGAATTCTTCACTGGAAGCAACATAAAAGCGTAGATGAAGTTCACCTAATGGTCTTTCTAGTTCCTGGAATTCAGGTAAAACTTGCTCTTGTTCACTGTCTATTAGTAAGTCTGGATTACCAACCATGTTATCCACCCTTATCCTTGCAGTAATTGTTTGAGCGTTCCCATAAATTCCGTTGGCTGAAAAGGTTTTACAATGTATGCGTCTGCTCCTTGCTTCATTCCCCAGTGGCGATCAAATTCTTCCCCTTTGGAGGAACACATCACCACTCGTACATTTTGGGTTTTGGGGTCGGTCTTAATCTTGCGGCAAAGCTCGTACCCATTCATTCTGGGCATAACAACATCAAGCACTACTATATCGGGGCAAGAAAGCTGAATTTGCTCCAGTGCTTCAATGCCATCGTTAGCTACAGTAACTGTTAAGCTACTCCCTTTTAGGACATCTAAAATAAATTGTCTTTGGGTAGGGCTGTCTTCTACAACTAAAATTGTACTCATAACTCCTAATCTGCCTCCTGGTTAAACGTTTCCATTTAGAAACGAGATACCATTGTTTACTTTCAAAATTCTAATCAATGAAGTATTCTTGATTGTTTACTAATTGACTAAACGATTTTAATGAATAAATTTGATTGTGTAATGATTGATATTTCCATCTTTTAGTAGCAACAATTATTAAGTGTAAAGTTTTACAGGTTAGTAAATCAAACACTTGATGCCAAAGATGAATTGAATCTAGACTGGTTACTTAAACTAGCCTTACACAATCAACTTACAAAATAAAGTTAACGCTACCTATGCTATGTGTCCAAGCGAAATTTTACTGATTACTTGGCTGAAATTAAGTTTCAAGGCTGCTTCATTTCAGTGGATATACGGTAGTAGCTCAGAAAAACTTAGGTTAACTGTAATATAGTCAGGCTTTGCTTCTTTAGAAAGTAATATATTTTTATCTACAAGTACGCTTAAGAGATTTTTCTTACCCATTAATAAATTGTTATCGGTAACTGACTTTATTAGCTATTCTGTAGCGGCAAATATTCAAACTTCAATTTAATTAATAAACTTATTTTTATCGTCAGTAGGACAATTAGTGCTTGCAGAAACGCGATGGTCGCTTTGCGTAAGCGTTGCGGTAGCAAGTCTTTTCCCAAAGGGAAAAGTCAAGGCGTTGCCTTGCGTCAGCATGGTCGAAGAGCATAGAGCATACAGCCGTTGGCACCGCGCAACGCGGAAGTTATCCAGTTCAGATATAGCTATAATTACCTAAAACTGAATTTAGTTTGAGTCAAAGACTAGAGCAAGCGTTTTAAAGGATTCAATACTTAACATATCCGGTTTAATTAGCAAGCCACATTCACCCACAATAACACGGAAAAATAAAGATAGAATAGCCAAATTACCGCGATTATGCGTAAATTCTCCAAATATCAATAAAAACATTTACATTATTCATTTTGGCTAAACCCACAACTTTAGCTATTGCGGCACAATGATCCGAAAAATCCCCCTTGTCTCAGTAATTTAACGAGGGTTATTGATGTTTTCTCAGTATTTGTAGCAGATAGAAGGCAGTAGTTAAGCATTAACTCGGTAGTGATGATGACAGTGATCAGTCCAGAATAGAGTTGACAATGGTTTTGCGGCGTGTGTCTAAACTGAGTTTCAGGCAAACGGGCTAAATCACTGGCGAAAGGTTTAGTCCAAAATTGGGCATTAGGTATATTAAGAGGGCTTGAGCTGTGCTGTATCTAGCAGAAGTACAAAAGCAAAAGAGTGGGTTTATGGGTGCTGGCAAGGCGGAAATCAAACTGCTGGCTTTTCAGCGACCTGATCAAAGTTGGAATCCTGTACCGGGGGAGGAAGCGATCGCTGCCGAAGAAGCAAATAACTTAAATGCTGGTACTTTGGTACTAGCTGACTTAAATGCAAATCGACAAGTACAGCGAATTCAAGAAGCAGGTCGTCCGCTAGTTAGCATCTTACAAAATTTCTCCCGCACCCTGGAAAAGTCTAAGCGCCAGGAAGAAGAAATTGAACAATGGAAGCAGTCTTTGACTTATCAAAGTCAAGAACTAAATCGCCGCAACATGGAAATGGAAGCGCGCTTAGAACAGCTGCAACAAATGGAGAGCGATTTTAATCAGCTAGAAGCGCAACGCCAAGAAATTGAAACCGGGCGGGAAAAGATGGCTCAGTTACAACAAGAAATTGAGCGTAACCGTCGAGAGCTAGAGGGAGCCTGGGAACATCTGCGCGGTGAGCAGCGCCGTCTGAATGAACAACAAACACAGTTGCAGCAAGCTCCAGTTTTGGATGAAGTGCAGACGCAGCAAATTCAAGAATTGCTCACTCGCTTGTCTAATGGCGTTGCTCCTACAGAAACAGTGTGGGAACAGCTGAATTTTGCTTTAGAAATGGTCGCTACCCAGCAAGGGGTTTTGGGTGAACACTGGCAACAATTTGAGCAGCAACATGGATATGCCCAGCAGCAGCAAGAGGAAGTTGAGCGCCAAGCTGAAACACTGCAAAATAGCTTCTCTGGGTGGCAGCAAGCTCAAAATTCGTGGGAGCAGGCCTCAGCTCAATTGAAGGGACGTACAGCAACGCTGAGTAGTAAGCAAGATTATGTTCGGGCGCTGACTATACAGGTACGTAACCAGGAAGAGCTATATCAGCAGATTTATAGTCTTGCAGAAGCTTCTGGTCAGGTAGATATTAGCGATAAAGTCGATCTAGAAGCTCTAGAGAAGATGCCTTTAGATCAGTTGCAGCAAATTGTCCAAGATTTACAACAGGATTTACAAAACGCTTCTCGCTTTGTTAATGATCAAGAAGAAGAACTGAAATTCCAGCAACAGACGATTGATGAGTTGCAAGCAAAGTTAAACCAAGCTACTGGTTCTGAACGCACAGATTTAGAAACAGAATTGGCAGACGAGCAAAATAGTTATGAATTTCTTAACGAAACGCTTGTTGGTCAAAGGCAAAATCTGCGATCGCGAAAGGCAATTCTAAACCAACACCAAGGAGTGATGTGGCAGCGACAGGGTGTTGATCCAAATAATGGACAAGAAGACAACACAATTGATTTAAAACCAATTTTGGCTCAAATTGAAGCGCAGCAACAACAACAAAAGGAAGAACTGCAAAAGCTGGAACAGGAAATTGAGCAGATACGCTTTAGTCTTGAGCAAGAGCAGGGAATGATTGACCAACAGGCGCAGGAGCAGGAGACAAAGCGGCTTGAACTACAAAGTATAGAGCAAAATTTGTTATCTTTACGGGCGACAGTGGCTGAATGCTGGGGACGGATTCATCTTTATCAAGAAATGCTACAGCCAGTTCAGGATAGTCTGAATGAAATGCGGCAGAAGTTGGAGGCGATCGCAGATGCCCTAAATCATCTCCAGCAAACTGGTAATGATCAACTCCAGACGGTTGAGGAGATGCGCTCCTCGCTTGTTAATATTTTGCCCAATCCAGAAGTTGCAGTGTTTTAAAGTTAATATTATTCAATACATATCCAGCCGTTTTTAACTTGGGCGATCGCACCTCCAGGAAATGGATCAGTCCGCGAATTATTTGAGGCTGTAATTAAAGCAGTTAGTTTTTGAATTTGCTCAAAGTTGGGAGTACAAGGCAATATTTCTTGCAATACCTGACGCATAACTCGACGTTGCAGAGCCACTGGCGCTGTCTGCAATACGCAGCAATTGAGCTTGAAGGGTGATGTAACATTTTCAGCTAAACTGGCTTGTTGCCTCAGTTGGGAGGCAGATTGTTCTAAATATTCAACATCGGCTTGTAAAAGTTCTGCTGTTTGGGCTAAGGCTGATTCTACTTGAGGGTTAAAATGATGCAAATATGGTAGCAGCTCACGACGGATGCGGTTACGGGCATATTTTAAGTCTTGATTAGTTGTATCTTCCCAAACTTTTAATTGCTGATCTTGACAAAATTGTCCAGTTTGAGTGCGGGTAAAATCTAAAAGTGGACGCACTAGCATTACAGAATCAAGTGGACGTTGCCAAGTTAAAGCTTGCAAGCCATCTGCACCACTACCACGCATTAAATTGTAAAGCAGGGTTTCGGCGCGATCGCTTGCCGTATGTCCAGTAACGATACAAGTATAGGAATTTTGTTGAGCGATCGCACTTAAAGCTTGATAGCGCCATTGTCGCGCCGCCGCCTCACTTTTTATAAGTTGGTCAGCTACAGCACAATAAAATGATATTTGCCAGTTTCTAGCTAATTGCTCTACATAGTTCGCATTAGCTTCAGAATCGCTACGCCAACGGTGATCGCAGTGAGCAATTCCTAGTTGCCATCCCCAGTGTGGTTGTAAATCTAATAATAATTTGATTAAGCACAAGGAATCTTGCCCACCAGATACAGCAATCAGTAATTTTTGGTTGCGTTCTAGGAGGTGGCGCGATCGCAGTGTCTGATGTAGCTTCGCATGAAAAGGTGTCCAATTGGAGCGAAGAGACATCAGCAGTTAATCAGTTTGTTTGAGGTTCTGGCGAATATCATCAAGAGGTGAGGTAGATTCGCTGGTTTGAGCTGGGCAAAATTGTAGAGTAATTATAACTTTTCCTTTCTGCCAACCTTTAGCACCTAATTTTAAGATTTCACAGTCTACACCCTTACTAAATAAGGCTGCCTCGTTTGTATCACAGTGGAAATATTGCTCAATTGCTTCAAGCAGTTGGACAACTTTAAATGTGTTTGATACATCTAAATTCCTAAAGGTATCAGGATTAACAGACACAACATCGTTATGGTTCAATGACTCAAACTCACTATTCATATTAATCTCCAATCGCTGAATTTATAGTTCCCAAAAAGTAAGCGATTAGTATCAAAATAATTTAACCCGTTCTCCCAGTAACATAAGCAGCAGTTAGGGTGTGCTGGGGAGATTCAAATATTTGAGCAACTGAACCAGACTCGATTAATTTTCCAGCGCCATCCTGAAACCAAAACACCGCCACATGATCAGCAATCCGCTTTGCCTGTGCCAGATTATGAGTGACAACAATTACTGTATATTTTAAGCGGAGTTTGGTAATTAGATCCTCTACGACTTCACTAGAAAGCGGATCAAGGGCGCTGCAAGGTTCATCCATTAGGAGAACATCAGGTTTGAGGGCGATCGCTCTGGCGAGACACAGCCTTTGTTGTTGTCCACCAGATAAAGACAAGGCGGGAGTTTTAAGTCTATCTTTGACTTCATCCCATAAGCCTACATCTTGTAAGGCAACCTCAATAATATGATCGATTTCTTCTCGATTTCTGACTCCGTGTTCTCTCAGGGGAAATTCGATATTTCTGATAATTGATAGCGGGAAGGGGTTGGGTTTTTGAAACAGCATTCCCACCCGACGGCGCAGTGAAATTACATTCAGTGTTTGTAGATTCTGATCTCCTAATAGAATGCGCCCTGATATTTGACAGTTTGGGGTTAACTCGGTAAGGCGATTGAGACAAGTTAGAAAGCTAGTTTTGCCACAGCCTGAAGGGCCAATTAAAGCCGTGATGCTACCTGATTTAATTGAAAGGGTGACATCTTTAAACGCAGACTTACGAGCGTAAAACAGACTTAATTGATCTGTTTGGATCGAGGGCGGATTTCCTGTGTTTGTGGTTATTTGCTTGGTCATACTACCAAGATTTTTGATTGGCGGAAACGCTGTGCTAGCCAGGATATTGCACTATTAATTAATACTAGAAAGCTAACTAAAACTAGGGCAGAGGCGTAGGCGTTGGCTTCTCCGCCAGAGACATTCATTGCTAGGTCGTAAATGTGGACAGAAAGCGATCGCCCGGAATCCCAAAGTGATTCTGGCATTCGATCAACGTAACCACTCGTAAAGATTAGCGCTGCTGTTTCGGCGATCGCTCTTCCCAAACCCAACAGTAGACCTACCGCTACTCCAGGCATGGCTGCTGGCAGTAGTAGCTCCCACAATGTTGCTATCCGCGAAACTCCCAATGCCGCCGCAGAACGCCGATAATCATCTGGTACGGCTCGAAATCCCTCTTGTGTTGACCGAATTAGAATCGGTAGCACCATACACGCCAGTGTTAACCCGCCAGACAGGATAGAAAAACCCATCCCCAAGGTTTTACAAAAGAAAGCGTTACCGAAAAGACCGAATACAATTGAAGGCACGCCTGCTAGAACATCCAAACTTAAACGCACCAAGCGCCCTAAGATACTTTTATTTGCAGCAAACTCAGCTATTAATACAGCAGTTCCGACTCCTAAAGGAATTGAGACTACCAGACAAACTCCGACAATGAGCGCTGTTGAAACTATAATCGGCGCAATACCGCCCTCTCTACCCGCATTACTTGGGGATTGGGTGAGAAATTCCCAGTTAACTTGACTCATACCATGCCAAAATACATCGCTTAACAGCCATAGCAGCGCCCCTGTAACTGAGGCAGCAATAGCCCAAATTATCGCTGTCGAGAGTAATTCGGGATATGGAGTTTTATATTTCATTGCTCATAAATGTGTCCTTTGTTAAGCAGTTCGGCAGCAATTACTAAAGCAATGATCATTACCATCAAAACTAAGCCAGTGACAAATAATGCTGCACGGTGATTGCCCACTGCATAAGCCATCTCTAGAGCGATATTTGCAGTTAATGTCCGCACAGGCTCGAATATATCCTTGGGAGTCTGCACAACGTTACCGCAAACCATTAGCACTGCCATTGTTTCACCGATCGCTCTTCCGGTTGCCAAAATCACGCCCGTAATCAAACCTGACTTTGCAGCTGGAAAGACAACACCGCGCACCGTTGCCCAGCGTCCTAGTCCACATGACGCACAACCGCGCAGATACTCAGATGGCACACTTGCAAGGCTAGCGTCTGCTACTAGGGTAATTGTCGGCAGAATCATTAATGTCAGAATTAAGATTCCGGTTAATAAACTTGGCCCTGGTGGGTGAATGCGCCCGATGATTGGCACTAGGACGACTAAACCCCAAAAGCCATAAACTACGGAGGGAATGCCTGCTAATAATTCAATTGCACGTCGATACAAATTGGCGATCGCCTTTGGTGCATAATAGTGGCAAAAAACCGCCGATAATATGCCTATTGGTGTTGCTATTAGTATTGAACCCACCGTCACAAACAGCGTCCCCCACAGCATCGGTACGAGGTTAAATTCTTCACTTGTGGGATGCCAAGCAGGATCGTTGAAAAACCGTGCTAACCCAATGATTTGCAAAATGGGTAGAGTTTCCCAAATTAGGAATAGCAGGATTAACAGAACAATTGCCCCACTCGCGATCGCCATTCCCCACAATATCCAAATTAGGATTATTTCACTGCGCGGCTGGGACAAAATACTGCTCCTTGACAATATCCTGTACCTGCTGGGAGCGGGCAAAATCAATAAAGTCTTTTTGTAATCCAGTGGGAGTGGTTTTAGTTACTAAATTGAGTGGACGAGAAATCGGAAAAGTACCGTTAGTGACGTTAGTGATCGACGCGGCTATGCCTTCAACTGGTAGCAGTTTGATCGGAGTTTGATGAGTAGCAGCGTATTCACCCGAACCAATAGATACGTAACCAACGGCGTTGGGGTTTCCACCCACTGTCTTGATGCCTTGCTCGTTATCACCAATCACGACATCGGCTTTAATATTTTTTGTGTCTATTTTGAAGTGTTCAGCAAACAGTTCCAAAGTTGAGCGCCCTTCAGCCTTATTAACTACGGTAATTGGGGCATCTATACCGCCGACTTGTTTCCAGTTATTAATTTTATCGGTGTAGATATCAACGATTTGCTTGTCAGTCAACCTTTTAATTGGATTAGCGTTATTAACAATGATCGAGATCCCATCCTTGGCGATGGTGAACGTTTGCAGATCCTTTTCGTTGTCTTTGAGCGATCGCGACACCATTCCTACATCTGCTACACCCTGCCGTGCATCAGCAATACCACGCGAAGAACCACCACTCTGCACGTCAATCCGTACTCCAGAATGTTCAGCTTCGTAAAGCTTGGCAATTTCAGCAGCAAGCGGCGCTACGGTACTCGATCCAGTCAACACTAGCTTTCCCTGTAACTGATCGGCAGACTTAGTTGCTGCTTCCGGCGGCTTAGAACAAGATTGCACCAAGCTTGCAGCAAAACCAATGAATAGGGGTGTAAAAATTCGAGATTTCATCCACTTTGATCTATATTTTTTCTGTTTCAGTCAAAAGAGAGTAAGCAACATCCTAAGTCAAGCGCCTTGCTAGCATTTGTGCGAACAGTGGGAGCCAGATAATATTGCACTGCCTTACCATCTCGCTTTGCTTCGACAAAACCTTTGTCACGCAAAACTTTTAGATGGTGCGATAGTAGACTTTGCTCTAATCCCAACACTGCATTCATCTCGCCAACGTGCTTGGGACCACTCCACAGAAGTTCTAAAACTGCCAGCCGTGTTGAGTCTGCCAAAGTCTTGAGTTTGTCAGCACAAAAAGACGGTGATGAGGTTCTGGAACTCATAATCCACCTGAACGAAGTTGTTAATTGCTTCACAATGAAGCTAAATCAAGATTGATATAAATTTAGATTCATATCAATAACCATTCATTATAAGTTTAGACGGCTAGTTTAAAGCGTGGTTAAGGGAAAATTAAATTAATTACTGCGACTGATGGTGTAAAAATTAAATCTTAATAATTATTTGTTTAAACACGATTTAGTAGAAGTAAGTAGGCACAAATCAACTTTTAATAGCTCAAAACGCCCAAATATGAGCGTTTTATGTTCGATTTTGCCTACTCACCTATTTAAAAAAACCAGCCGTAAGAGTGTAAACCCTTACCCAAGAGATTAACGCCGAGATAGCACACCCAGACGACGACAAATCCGGCTGATGCTAAAATCGCTGGACGACGACCTTGCCAGCCCTTGGTAATCCGTGCGTGTAGGTAGGCAGCAAATACTAGCCAAGTGATCAACGCCCAAGTTTCTTTGGGGTCCCAACTCCAGTAGGAACCCCATGCTTCATTTGCCCAAACCCCACCAGCAATGATGCCAATTGTCAATAAGGGAAATCCTAGTCCAATAATGCGATAGCTGATGTTATCCAGGGTATCTGCAAGATTCAGACGCTGCGGTGAAAGTGCTTGTTGAGTTGATTGCGCTGCTACTGTTGCAACTGGAGTGGTAACTACATCAAGAACAGCAGTTTTAGCTTTACCATTGCTTTCAACCAAACTTACTTTGGCTGGTTGTTCAATGCTGGCTGGCTGAGGTGAGGTTACTAAATCTGTAGCACGATTCAAGCGGTAGCCATTTTGACGATAACCACCGTTACCAATTGAACTACCGTGCAGTTCAACATTTTTGCCCCGTGTCACAACTAAAAATGCGATCGCCAGCAGTGATCCCACCATCAATGCTGAATAACTCAGCATCATCACGCTAACGTGCATCATCAGCCAATTAGATTTTAAAGCAGGTACTAATGGTGCTGATAATTGCATTTCTGAGGGCAGTGTTAGGGTAGCAAAGGCTGTTATTGCCATTGCTACAGGGGAAGTAGCAACTCCTACTAAACGGCTACCACTGTTATTTTCAGCAATCAGGTGAACTGTAGTAACTCCCCAAGCTAGGAAAAATAAAGATTCATATAAATTGCTTAAAGGAAAATACCCAGCTTCTATCCATCTAGCAGTTAGCAAGGTGGCAATGCTTAAGTTAGCAATCACCATTCCTGTTGTACCTAAAGTTGGTAGATAGCGCAAACGTGGAAAAGCTGCTCCTACCCAATAAATCAGCATGGTGGCAAATAAGACAGCAAATGAAATGTTGTCTAGCCAATTTTGGAGCGTAATTAAATTCATCCAGTGTTCCCCGTAATTCTCTCAAAAAGTATTACTTTATACGGCTGTAATTAACCCTTGTAGATTCCATCTTAACTCTAGTGCTGCGATCGCCCCAATTAAAGGAAATGTGTTTTGAAGGAGTTGAGGCATTGCAGACATGAAGTCGCTTCAGGTACTAGATTATGAATTCGGTTCTCCAACTTTTTTAAGTGATACGAATACGTCATAGCGGATACTACGCTGATCGCTGACAGCAGCTGTTACTCCAATTGAGCGCATAGACTCTAACAATGGCTTTTGGCTAGGAAAGAATTGCTCTAAAGGCAAGGCTTTACTCCCGCGATTTAGATTTAGGAAAAACTGTCCATTATGAGGATTAAGTTCAGACGGTACTGTTTGTTGGAATTGCTCAGTGCTAGCTAATGTTGTTGTCGGTTTAGGGATAATTTTGTCGGCTATCGGTGCGCCCAGTGTTAAAAACACAACATTTTCATCTAACCAACCATGAGTAGCTGTTAATGTTCCATAAGGTGAAATCCAGTTAACAACTGGTTTACCTTTTACTTGTGTCTGCTGAATTTGAAACTGGTATTGGCTGTTAATTACCTTATCTAGCTGCTGAAGAGACTTTAGGGCGCTAGAGCGATCGCTTGTTTCAACCATGAACAGTAATGAAAGTGCAAAATCTCCAGAGTCACCAAGCTTTGAAGTAGCTGGAACAATAGCTAAGGAAAATCCCTGCATCCATTGAAGCAAATCTTGATCTAAATCTAACCCTGTTAGAGATTTTACACCTCCTCGGAGATTTTCGGGTTGGATAGGTGCAAGCGGATTCGACTTTACGCCTTGGGCGTAGTCTTGCCACAATTGCTGCAAATCGCCACCAGATATCATCATCAACGTTTCAGCTGGGAGGCGGTTTTGCATCTCACCGGCCTTGTTTTCCACTACATTGACGCGCTGAGTATTTTGCTTTAACCAAGAAATGCCCTTAAAGCGAATTCCCTGTGGTTCTAGGGTGACTGTTGATGCTAAACCCTGATAATTTTGGAGTTGAGCCAAGCCTTGGGGAGAAAAAGATTGTGCTGAATTCGTCGCCGCTACTCTGGCAGCTGCTGGCACATTAACATACACCTGAGCAAAACGTTGAGCTTGAATTTTAGCTAGCGCCTGACTATAGCCAGGAGTTTTAGCTATAGATGCACCACCATTAAAAGTATCAATTGCTTTTTCGGTAGCTTGAGGATTATCACTCACAACCAAAAAACGCTGATTTAGTACGGCTGTTGAGTAATTTTGAATGGGTAAGCCCTGTGTTTCTTTGATTTGAACACCTTTATATTTACGGTCAATCCATCTACCCTGTTTAAGTTGCTGAGGTTTTTCTAATAATTGCTTGGCAGCTGCTAGGTTTTCAATTGGCAGCACCATTACGAGAGATTGTTGTTGATTAGCAGTAGTAGGCGTTGGGGTAGTTTTTGTTGGTGCGATCGCCTGTGGAGGCAAAAAAGCAATTGTTACTTCATCACCCACCCAAGGCTGAATATCTCGCTCGTAGTTGTAGCCATTGGCAGTCAGGAAGCGATCGCGTAACTGAGCTAGATTCTGATTCAGTTGTGCTTGCGTTTGTTTCGTCCCGAACTGCCGTAGTTGCTGCCATTGATTGAAGTCGGTAGAGACACTAAGAGTTAGTACAGCGTCTTGGGGAATTATATTAGCTCCTACTGGCATATCCCCCGACAAAGAATTGCGCTGGCTGAGTACCCAGTAAGCAGCAACTCCGCCACTAATTAGTAAGCCAGCTGCTCCTATAGTGAGCAGGAGAGAAGGTTTATTTTTTTCAGGCATTAGGCAGAAGATAGAGAGTGTCTGAAAAGTTAAACATATATCAGGCGCTGCACTTAACTAACTGAAAACAGCGCTTTTATAACCTCTTTTTTCCCTAGTCTAGTATTTCTAACTAAAATACTGGGATAAAAGGGTAGAAAACTTGCCAGATATTTTAGTTAAGAAAGTGAACAGTGAGTAGTGGGAAGAGGAATTTATTTTATTTCTGCTCACTACTCACGTTGTCGCTCTCTTCAATTGCAACTCAAGTAAGCAGTGGGAAGAGGAATTTATTTTATTTCTGCTCACTACTCACTACTCACTACTCACTCTCTTCCATCTTTACCCGAAGCGTCCGCTAACGTACTGCTGTGTTGCTTCTTCTTGAGGAGCTTGGAAAATGGCTTCTGTTTTGTCGTATTCCACCAGATAGCCGATGCGTCCTCCTTTTTCCGTTGGCTCAACGTTGAAAAAAGCCGTCATATCTGACACCCGTGATGCTTGCTGCATATTATGAGTGACGATAACGATGGTGTATTGCTGTTTAAGTTCTTGCAGTAATTCTTCAATGCGGAGCGTGGAAATCGGATCGAGGGCGGAGGCTGGTTCATCCATTAAAATAACTTCAGGCTGAACTGCGATCGCACGCGCAATACACAATCGCTGCTGTTGTCCTCCTGAAAGGGAAAGCCCGCTTTGTTTTAGTTTGTCTTTAGCTTCGTCCCACAGTGCTGCTTGGCGTAGCGATCGCTCAACTAATTCATCCATATCCCCTTTATAGCCATTAATTCTAGGACCAAAAGTGATATTGTCATAAATTGATTTTGGAAAAGGATTTGGTCTTTGAAATACCATCCCAATCTGTCGACGCACTTCTACAGGATCGATATGAGCAGCATAAAGATCCTGATTATTATAATGAACTTTACCTTCTGCCCGAAAAGTTTTAATTAAATCATTCAGGCGGTTGTAGCACCGCAGCAACGTACTTTTTCCACAACCTGAAGGACCAATAAATGAGGTAATTTTATTTTTATGAATATCCATGTTGATATTCCGCAATGCTAGAAAATTACCGTAATAAACATTCAGGTTTTCTGTGCGTAAAACAGTTTCAGTTTGTCTAGCGGTTCGAGTTTCAGAACGCATAAAAAGTCCAATTGTAATTTTGAAAGAACTGATGTATCTATCGAGCGGTTTTCACTTGAAAGCTATAAAAAAGTAGTTATTTATGTCCCAGGCAGTCACTAACAATGCGCTTTCAAGTGACTTTACATACAACCTTCTCGATTAACTACTGCTATTGAACCAAATCTTTTTTGCTTATAACTATTTTATCTCTCTTAAGATGGATTGACTATTTCTTTGCTACTAGGTCGTCGGTTTAATTGTAGCCATCCATACAAAAATAGCTGTTATTTTTGTGATAAACAACCTTGAAGGCATATTTATTCAGTAAACTTTGCGAGCGGTTGCCAACCGAGCTAGGGTACTGGTGATTAGAACCATTACAACTAAGATGAAAGAAGCTGCCCAAGCAAGTTCTTGTTGATTTTTAAAAGGTACTGTAGCGAAGTTGTAGATCAAAACAGAAAGCGAAGCCGTTGGTTCAACTAAACCACTACTCCAGTTAATGCCAAACTGAGTAAACAAAGCTGTAAACAACAAAGGCGCAGTTTCACCCGCAGCTCTTGCGATCGCTAATGTTCCCCCTGTAATAATCGCTGGTAGTGCAGCTGGCAATACTACACGAGTTACAGTTTGAAAATCAGTTGCACCTAGTCCTACAGCAGCTTGACGCAGTTCTTTAGGAACTAACTGTAATGCTTCATCTGTAGTCCGGACAATAATCGGCAACATCAAAATTGATAGAGCAAATCCGCCAGCCCATGCTGAGTAAGTCTTCATTGTTAATACGATTACACCATAAGCAAACACACCTACAATAATTGAAGGAACTCCACTCAAAACGTTAGTAGCAAATCGCGTCCATTCAGCGATTTTTCCAGAGCTAAATTCAGATAAATAAATTGCTGCTAAAACGCCAAATGGGATACTGATTAGTGCGCCAATTCCTACCATAATTAATGTGCCAACAATCGCATTGCGAAAGCCACCTCCTTCTACCATTGGCGGCGGCGGTAATTCCTGAAACACACTCAGGTTTAGACGGCTAGCACCTTGGGTAATCACATAAAACAGCACCGCCAGCAAAGGTAGTAAGGCAAGAGCAACACAAATAAAGACTAAGCTAGTCATTAGTATGCTAAACAGTGTCCGAGGAGAAGTAGGCGATCTCCGCAGGCTGCGAACATTTCTAGAAGCAGTTTCAGGTTGAGATTTGAACGTCATAAAAAAGTAATTAGTCAGAATTTACAAGATATCAAGTAGTAGTAGCGCTTTTGACTCGCTACTCCTGACTAAATTCGCTGTACTCGCCGTACCAGTATCTGCGCCAGAATATTAACTAAAAGTGTTAAACCAAATAAAACTAAAGCTGCATACATAAGAGCGGCAACTTGTAAACCACTTGCTTCAGCAAATTGATTTGCTAGAAGGGAGGGAATTGTATTTGCAGGAGCAAATATCGACGGGCTAATATTGTTGGAATTGCCGATTACCATTGTCACGGCCATTGTTTCACCAATAGCGCGACCCAATGCCAGCATAATAGCGCCGACAATTCCAGAAAATGCTGCTGGTACTAGCACCATTAAAATTGTTTCCCAACGAGTTGCACCTAAACCAACTGCCGCTTGCCGTAAATCTGACGGTAGAGAAATCAAGGCATCGCGGGAGATAGCGGCAATCGTAGGCAAAATCATAATTGACAAAATTACACCTGCTGTCAGCATTCCTGGACCAGCCGGAGGAGTGCTAAAAATTGGCAGCCAACCGAAATAAGTATTCAGTCCCTGCTGCAAGGGTCTTAAAAATGGAATTAGGACAAAAATTCCCCACAAACCATATACAACGCTAGGAATTGCTGCTAAAAGTTCCACTAGAAAGACAAATGCTAGCTGGATTTTTGGCGGTAGATAGTTTTCACTTAAGAAGATCGCTACTCCTAAACCTACAGGTACAGCAATAAGCAAGGCGATCGCCGAAGTAACAATTGTGCCATAAATCATCGGCAGTGCGCCGTACTGACTATTAACGGGGTTCCAGGTAGTTGTAGTTAGAAACCCTAGCCCAAATTGTCTAATTGCTGGAAAAGCTGCAATTGCTACTTGGATTGCTATCCAAATTAAAACGCCAGCAATTGCCAGTGCAAAGAGCCGTGTTAACCAAATAAAAGACTGATCTAGCTTCCGTGACCAAGGCGATCGTGGTTGAATTCCGCTCTGTTTTTTTATAGCGGGGGTCATAGTTAATTTTAAAACCTGATAGGAGCGCGCTCGGTTAATTCAACAGACATTTAGTAAAAGTAATGAGCCAAAAATAGGAGTAGATGCAAACAAATTATACAAACAAAAAGTAAAGGGAAGGTTAACAAAAACAAGAATGCAGCTTCTTTTAACTAAATTCCTTACCAACTTCTTTAGAAATGGCTGCACTTATTTCCCTTGTGGAGTGATAAAATTCCAAAATTCCAATCATAAATTTAAAGGGCTGAATGTGGTTCAAGCACCGCCTTTAATTTCCAATGCAACTGATTCTGAAGCTTCATTACGTCCATGGTTACATCACCTGACTGAACGAATCATCGCCGGAGAAGAGCAGATTGGTAGAGAAGAAGCCCTAGCGCTGACTCAAATTCAAGGTCAGGAGAACATTTTACTGTTGTGCGAAGCAGCAGATCGAGTACGTCAAGCCTGCTGTGGTAATACGGTAGACTTGTGCAGTATTGTCAATGTTAAATCTGGTAATTGTTCAGAAAATTGCGGTTTCTGCTCTCAATCGGCGCATCATCCAGGTGTAGACTCGCCACTCTACGGCTTGAAGTCTAGTGAGGAGATTCTTGCCCAAGCCAAAGCAGCAGAAGCAGCTGGAGCAAAGCGATTTTGCCTGGTAAGTCAGGGACGCGGCCCTAAATACAGCAGTCCAAAATCAGGTGAATTTGAATCAATTTTAGAAACAGTGCGGCAGATTTTAGCAGAAACGAATATTAAGCCTTGCTGTGCATTAGGAGAGGTAACGCCAGAACAAGCGCAAGCGCTTAAAGAAGCTGGTGTAACGCGCTATAACCACAACTTAGAAGCATCAGAGAACTTTTTTCCGGAAATTGTGACGACGCACACTTGGCGCGATCGCGTTGCTACAGTAAAAAACCTCAAAGCAGCTGGTATTCAAGCTTGCACTGGAGGAATTATGGGACTTGGTGAAAGCTGGGAAGATCGGGTGGATCTTGCTTTAGCGTTGCGGGAATTAGAAGTTGAGTCAGTACCACTGAATTTGCTGAATCCACGCATCGGGACACCACTAAGCGATCGCCCGAAACTGAATCCTGATGAAGCACTCAAAGCGATCGCTATTTTTCGCCTGATCTTACCAAAGCAAATTCTCCGCTATGCTGGCGGTCGTGAAGCTGTTATGGGCGAACTTCAAGCCTTGGGTCTAAAAGCGGGCATTAACGCCATGCTGATTGGTCACTATCTCACCACAATCGGACAACCACCAGAACAAGACCACGCCATGCTTAATCAACTTGGTCTTCAAGGCGGTGAAGCTCCTATTCCTGGTGAGTGGGAAATTGAGTAATAGAGCGAATCTACCCTGCTCCCCTGCTAAGAATGCTCCCCTGCTAAGAATGCTCCCCTTGTCCCCTTGTCCCCTTTAGCTCGTGGCTGCTCCCAACCAACTACTCTGGTCTCTGATTGGTCTACTTTTGACTATTATTGGCACTTTTGTCCAAGTATATGTCACAAGTTCACCTTGGAATTGGAGCCTAAATGGAATTCAGGCTTTATCTTTGGGTGTCACGTATCAAATTGGTGCAGTGCTGCTAGTAGGCTGTCTAGGTGGGAAAAATGCGGCTGTGCTGTCTCAAATTGCATATCTAGTTCTTGGCTTAACTTGGTTTCCCGTGTTTGCTCAAGGGGGTAACATTAGCTATATCCAGCAACCTTACTTTGGCTATTTGTTAGGCTTTATTCCTGGAGGATGGGTTTGTGGCTTTTTGGCATTTCAATCGCGCCCGAAAGTAGAGTCTCTCGCCTTAAGTTGTATCTGTGGGCTAGTAACAGTTCACCTCACTGGCTTGGGTTATTTAGTTTTGACTCATACTTTCAATTGGGCAGGTTCACAAACACTGCCCCTAATGGAAGCTGCTCTCAAATATTCCTTCTATCCCCTACCAGGACAACTGGTAGTTGTCTGTGCCGTTGCAGTATTAGCTTATAGTGTGCGGCACTTGATGTTTTATTAGTTAAACTTGTAATTTATGCAATGTCTGTTATTGAAATTAACTGACTATAGACTAAAAACTATTTTCCATGCACGTCAAAAACCGCATTTTCTGGATTGCAGCTATAATTAGTTTACTCTTAGACCAGTTAACTAAATATTGGGTAGTACAACACTTTCAATTAGCAGAAACACAACCTTTGTTGTCAGGGGTATTTCACTTTACTTATGTGAGAAATACTGGCGCTGCTTTTAGTTTATTCACTGGCAAAGTAGAGTGGTTGCGCTGGTTGTCTTTAGTCGTGAGTCTGGGTTTGGTTGCACTAGGCTTAGGTTGGTTTGGTTTCCTAAATACTCTTGAACAGTTAGGGTGGGGGTTTGTTTTAGGAGGAGCAGTGGGAAACGGTATTGATCGATTTTTTCGTGGTAGCGTTGTTGATTTTTTAGATTTTCGGCTGATTCAATTTCCCGTGTTTAATTTAGCAGATGTATCTATCAATATTGGGATTATCTGTTTATTAATTGCGGCTTTTTATCCTGCCTCAAACTCAAATCGCAGGGTGAGATAAGGTTAACCAATTTTTTACATTAAAGCAATTGTTCCTCTATTATTGGCAGGGGATGAACAAATAGTTTTTGATCAATTATTGGTAATTACAAGTCTGATTTAGAGTTTGAATACAGCTTTTTAAAGCAAAAGATGAGGTAATGCTACCTCATCTCAAAGTTTTACTTTATTCGTTGTAAATCTTACCCAGATTTAGCAGATTGGGATTACTACGTCTAGCTGAGTGCTGCTTACTTCTCAGTTATTGTGGAATAGACTCGCGTGTACCGCCACCTGTTGGTTCATTGTTTACGCCGTCTGTTGTAGTACCTGTGTCATCGGTTGTAGCGCCAGAACCACTAGAGTCACCAGTGCCACTACCCGTGCTAGGTGTAGTTAGGTTCTCGCGCGTGCCGCCACCTGTTGGTTCATTGTTTACGCCGTCTGTTGTAGCGCCAGAACCACTAGAGTCACCAGTGCCACTACCCGTGCCAGGTGTAGTTGTGTCGTCAGGAGATACGCTACCATCCTGCGACGGACGTGATTCAATTTCGTCAGGGGCAGGGCTATCAAGTGCGCCGTCATTGATAGTACCACTAGGAGGCGTTGAGCCGTCAGTGTTACCAGGAATCGTCGTGCCATCAGGCGAGGTGCTGCCAGGAGTCATTGTGCCACCGGGCATATTCATTGTGCCATCAGGCGAGGTGATATCAGGACTGGCTGGGTTGTCAGGAGTTGTTGTGGTTTCTGGTGTAGTCGTGCTGTCAGGAGTTGTTGTGGTATCAGGAGTTGTTGTGGCATCTGGTGTAGTACCTGTATTATTTCCAGTACCAGAGCAACGAGAATTGAGTGGGAAACGCTCACACAAAATCTTCATACCTTCTGCCGAAAGCTTAATTTCAGAGCTTCCGCTAGTTGAAGTTGATTGGGCAATAGCCGCACTACTTGTTACTGTTAAGGCAAAAGCTGCCCCAATAAGGGTTAAAAATTTTATTTTCACACCACTAACCTCAAACAAATTATCCGCTTATTAAATCAAATGACAGAATGTCAAAAATCTATCCTAGTGGAGATAAGTAATTATGCTTTTCATGAAGAATAGATTTAAAAATAAGCAAAAGTTATAGTACCTTGTTTTAGGGAACTAAAAATATGATTTGAACGTCTGTAACGAAATTTCCTTTTGGAGGTAGCACAGTGCTGATAGAGAAGCCTCTAGGGTATAAAACACAGTGTTTAATTTAAGCAGCGTAGAGGTGTAAATATAATCACCCACGCGGGACAAGCTAACTTTGGCAGGATTGCTATTATTGGTCAAATTTAACCCAAGAAATGGTTATGAGCTTGCGAGTAGAATAATTGCAGTACAAAAATTTAGATTTTAAAATTTATTCTTCTGCAATATTGGTGACTAAATAGAAAATGAGTTCCCCCCAGCCTCCCCAAAAGCCTCAAACGTTGCTGGGTCAGGTGACCCAAGCAGTAAAAACAATTCAAGCTAAAGTTGATTTTTCCAAGCTGGCACTGAAGCCGAATGCCAGAGTACCAGAACTTTGGGTACAGGATGCAGGGGCGGATAAAGCCGAGGTTTATCCTCTATTGGGCGATCGCTACTTACTTGGTCGGAGTTCCAAATCCTGCGATATTGTTGTGCGTAATCCTGTCGTCAGTCAAATTCACCTGTCAGTATCACGGGATTCAAATCAACGGCAGATGCGCTTTCTGCTCAAAGATGAAAACTCTACCAATGGCATCTATCGCCGCAAACGCCGGATCAAGTCTGGACAACTGCGTCATGGTGATATTTTTACCCTTGGACCACCAGAACTCGCCGCTTCAGTGCGGCTGCAATACATTGATCCGCCACCTTGGTACGTTCGAGCCGCAACCTGGAGTGCCTACGGGATCGGGGGTATTACCTCATTACTGGTATTAGGTATTGGCATCGAGTGGTTCAAATTCTCTGTATGGCCGTTGCCTGCATCTTCTCAAGGCCCCGTAGTTGTTTATGCTGGTGATGGACAAACGCCCCTACGTCAGCCACGCACTACAGCTCACGTAGACATGAAGCGGTTATCAGATTTTTCTCCTTACCTGCCAAAAGCTGTAGTTGCTTCAGAAGATAGTCGCTTTTACTGGCACTTAGGAGTTGATCCAATTGGCATTTTACGGGCTGTAGTAGTTAATATACGTGGCGGTGGATACCAGCAAGGAGCCAGTACACTAACGCAGCAGGTCGCCCGCTCTTTGTTCCGAAGCTACGTAGGCGATCAAGACTCGGCAGAGCGCAAATTGCGCGAAATGATTGTAGCTCTGAAACTAGAAACGTTTTATAGCAAAGACTTTGTTTTACTGACTTACTTAAATCGCATTTACGTAGGCGGAGACACATCCGGTTTTGAGGATGCCTCGCGGTATTACTTTGAAAAGTCGGCGAAAGATTTAAATCTCTCGGAAGCTGCCACACTGGTAGGAATTTTACCAGCTCCCAACGGGTTTAATTTCTGTGGAGACGAGCAGAGTCGTCAAAGATTGATTACTTATCGCGATCGCGTAATCACTCGAATGCTGGCTCAAGGCAAGGTAAAAGTTGACGAAGCAAATCGGGCCAGGCGATCGCCAATTGAAGTTAGTCGTAAAGTTTGTGAAGAGCAAGCAAATACAATTGCACCTTATTTTTATAGTTATGTATTTCGAGAACTTGAGTTATTGTTGGGCGAACAGCTAGCAAGAGAAGGTAACTTCATCATTGAAACTCAGCTAGACCCAAAAGCACAAGAAAAGGCAGAAACAGCGCTGCGTAAAACTGTTAGCAGCGCTGGCGGAGCTTCTAGGTTCTCCCAAGGCGCACTTGTCAGCCTTGATTCCAGCACTGGTGGAGTGATAGCGCTTGCAGGTGGCACTGATTACAAAACAAGTCAGTTCAATCGCGCTACTCAAGCCAAACGTCAACCAGGTTCAACTTTTAAACTATTTACTTATACTGCTGCTATTGAGCAAGGCATTCCACCAGGAAAAGTTTATTCCTGTGCGCCACTAACTTGGAGAGGTCAAGCATATCGAGGCTGTGAACGTACTGGAGGAAGTGCGGATATGTACACTGGCATTGCTCTTTCTGAAAATGCGATCGCCTTACGGGTTGCTCAAGATGTCGGACTAGATAATGTAGTGCGGATGGCACGTAAACTTGGAGTCCAATCGCCGCTTAATCCTGTCCCTGGCTTGGTACTTGGACAAAGTGAAACTACTGTATTAGAAATGACTGGTGCTTTTGGCGCAATAGCTAATAATGGCGTGTGGAATCGTCCCCATTTGATTAGCCGCATTCTTGACAGTAGTGATTGCCGCGAACCCCAAAATCTGAAAACCTGTCGTGTCATGTACTCATTTGACCAAAGTTCTGAAGCAAATGTGCAGGCGGTAAGACCCGAAGTAGCGCAGGTTGTAAATTCGATGCTTCGTAGTGTTGTGCAGCGTGGTACTGGTCGTAGTGCTTCTATCGGACTTGGTCAGGAAGGTGGTAAAACTGGTACAACCAACAATAATGTTGACCTCTGGTTTATTGGCTTTATTCCTAGTCGGCAACGAGTTACTGGTGTTTGGCTAGGCAACGATAATAATTCACCCACATCTGGCAGTAGCGCTCAAGCTGCGCGGCTTTGGGCTAACTATATGCGTCAAGTCGAGTAGTGTGTAGGTAATAACAAGTGCTGACTTTTTCAGAGCATAGTGCTTGAAGTTATGAAAATTTAGTTTTTATAACAGGTGTTGATAGTAACCTGCCCAAACTTATGTTTTCTCCGCTTATCTTACTTAAGTTAAGCTGCTTCTTAGATATATAAAAACAAACAATACAACCGCAGCCATAAATTTCTGATTTGTCAAGCTAATTTTCTAGTAGCAACAAGCGATCGCTAAAGTGTTACTGCATTTATTTACTTGTAATCTTGTCTTACTGGTTCATTGCCTTAACGAAAATATTAATCAAAGCTGTTTTTCCTGCATTAACAAGACCAGCTAATTCTACTCAAAAGACATTGACATTTATATTAATTCAATTGTTTGATCAATACTTGATATCCTCCAATCACTTTTATCCAGGGTAAGGATAAGTTCTTTCATAAGCATTTAATAATTAGGTATGAGCAAGGACAATAATAACAAAGTTAAATAGTTGGCGCTTATGTCTGTTATCTGCTGATGAATATTGCAATACTATATCGGTGTGTAATTATTAAAAGATTAAATAAAAGTTTCAGTGTTTGATGAGAGAATGATCATCTAGAAGAGAATTTAAGTATTACGTGAGTATGCAACAGATAACTGATAGCCACAACCCTAGCCCTAAAACAGTTTGGATATTTCCGGGGCAGGGTTCCCAGGCGATCGGTATGGGAGCGGATTTATTAGACATAAGCGATGCTAAAGATAAATTTACCCAAGCTGAAGACATTTTGGGCTGGTCTGTAGCTGAAATCTGCCAAAGTGAAGATAAGTTATCGCGCACGCTGTATACGCAGCCAAGCCTTTATCTTGTAGAAAGTATTTTGGCGGACTTGATGCGCGATCGCGGATATCAACCCAATTTAGTAGCGGGTCACAGTCTAGGAGAATATATCGCCCTTTATGTCGCTGGAGTTTTTGACTGGGCAACTGGTTTACGCCTAATTAAGCGTCGAGCAGAACTAATGGACAGTGCTGCTGGTGGCATGATGGCTGCTTTAATTGGCTTTAACCGCGAACAGTTAGAACAGCAAATCCAACAAACGCCAGACGTAGTGCTTGCTAATGATAATAGCCCAGCTCAGGTTGTAATTTCCGGTACTCCCACTGCTGTAGAAGCGGTGCTATCCAAAGTTAAAGCCAAACGTGCTATTCCTTTGAATGTGTCAGGTGCTTTTCATTCACCTTTAATGGCAGCAGCAGCAACTGAGTTTGAGGAAGTTTTGAATTCTGTTTCATTTAATTCGGCCCAAGTGCCAGTGCTTTCTAATGTAGAACCCATACCATCTGTTGATGCTGCTGTTTTAAAAGAACGCTTGAGTCGTCAAATCACTGGCTCAGTAAGGTGGAGAGAAACTGCCGAAAGATTAGTAGCTGAAGGTATTGAGCGAGTCGTAGAAATTGGCCCTGGCACAGTGCTAACTGGTTTAATTAAACGTAGCTACCCTAACTTAATCTTTGAAAACGTCAGTAGTACGGCAGACTTGACCAACTAACTAGGGATCAGGGGCTAGGGGCTAGGGTAATATCTCCTTATCTCTGCATCTCCTCATTTCCCTATTTCCCCATCTTTTAATCTGCTTTGACACTCCCACGGCTAAAAGCCGATGGGATTCTAAAGAGTTAAGACCCCGTGATCACAACTGCAACCATACTCACTCATCTTTACCCCACGATGTCGTACTCAGGCACAAGTACCCCGAACACAGCACTAGCAAAGCGGTTTTCTGCATTAGGGCGTAGTCAAAGCGCCCCTACTCTCTCCGTCCCGAAAGACATTGAGTCTACTTTTAGTTTGTTTGATTCACTCACTTCAAAGTCTTTGCTTATAGAGGCTAGAGGTAGAGTATCTACAGATACTGAGTTAGCTATTTCAGTTAACCGCCTTTTAACTACAACGTCCAATTGTTAGGAGTCTCACCTATTCTTGAAGGTCAAAGTGTCTGTATTAATTCTAACATATCTAACGGCGGTTAAAACAGCTCGTGTCGTGTTTCCTCCGAGGTCTAAAGACGCTCGGTTTCCACACTCCCGCAAAACTTTATGACTAAAAGCCGCGAACCGTTTATCAGCCTGCTACTCTACCACCTATTTAAGTGGTCAATCGTTAATCCTACGCTCCAAGTTTACTTACGCGGTCGTACTTATGGTGCTGAAAATGTACCTCAACAGGGGCCAATAGTGGTTGTCAGCAATCATGCTAGTGACTTTGACCCGCCAATTCTTTCTTGTTGTGTAGGGCGACCTGTTGCTTATATGGCAAAGGAAGAATTGTTTAATATCCCGATTTTAGGGCAAGCAATTCAGGCGTATGGCGCTTACCCAGTGAGCCGAGGAGCCGCTGATCGCAGTGCTATTCGTTCAGCGCTCCAGTATCTTGAAAATGGCTGGGCTACAGGTGTTTTCTTAGAAGGGACTCGCACGCCAGATGGACGGATCACAGACCCCAAACTCGGTGCTGCGCTGATTGCTGCGAAGGCAAAAGCGCCACTACTACCAGTTAGTTTGTGGGGAACTCACAAAATTTTTAAGCAAGGTTCTGCGATACCTCTACCAGTCCCTATTACTGTGCGAATTGGAGAGGTAATTGCTGCTCCCAGTTCTACAAATCGGGATGAGTTGCAAGCTGTTACTCAGCAGTGTGCCACAGCAATTAAGGCATTACATGATTTAGGGCGTTGAGTCTAAAAGATTGCTAATACACTATGGAAAGTGCGTAAACACAAACTGGCTTGTTGTCAAATATTACTCTTTCCTTTATAGAAGCTTGATGTTATCTATAGTGAGTTATTAAATTCATACTGCGTGTAAAGTATTTAACTTGGATAGGAAATGAGTGAACCTTCTGCCGATAATATCTGGCAACGACTGAACAATCTGGCATTGGTACGCTTTTTGCTAATGTTTACTTCTGGGTGGGCCCTAGTAACGCTTTTAGCATACTTTGAAGCTGTAATTGTGATCTTTACATTCGCAGCAATTTTAGCTTTTTTACTTAGTTATCCTGTACGATGGTTGCGTCGTTTTTTGCCTCACAGCGTAGCAGTTATTTTTGTGTTCTTACTAAGTATTGTGTTTCTTGGAGGCATTACAATAACCGTAGGTTTAGCAGTTGTATCTCAAGGACAACAATTAATTGATAGTGTAACTGTATTTTTGAACTCTTTAACACCTATATTAGAGCGGATAGAAGAGTTCTTTCGGAATCGGAATATTGAGATAAATTTAAATGCGCTTGAAGGTCAAGTGCGGAATCAAGCTATAGCCAGTCTTGGGGCAAGTTTAGTTATTTTACAAACTATTCTTACTAATTTTGTAACTTTTATATTAATTGCAGTTATCGCTTTTTTTATGCTCTTAGATGGAGAAAAGCTTTGGGAACTCATCCTTAAAATTGTACCTAGACAGCGCCGTAGTAGATTTACAGCTATTATAAAGCGCAACTTTTTAGGATTTTTTAGAGGACAACTGATTTTAACTTTATTTCTAACAATATCTACTTTTATGGTTTTCTTAATTTTAAGAGTACCTTTTCCATTAGTTTTAGCCATTATAGTAGGAATTCTTGACATGATTCCGGGTATTGGAGCAACATTAGGAATCAGTGTAATTTCTCTAATTGTGTTATCTCAAAGTGTTTGGTTAGCTCTAAAAGTATTAGCAGCTTGTATTGTACTTCAGCAGATCCAAGACAATTTAATTTCACCTCGAATTATGCAAAATTCATTAAATCTTAATCCTGTAGTAGTATTTCTTGCGCTACTAATAGGCGCAAGAGTAGCAGGATTATTAGGCATTTTTATTGCTATTCCTATTGCTGGAGTAGCCGTTACTTTGTTTGAAATTGATGAAATGAAAGCAGAATCTTAGCTAGCTGAAATTAAAGATATTTATTTAATTGACCATGCTCAAGTAAAATAAATATATAGGCAAACAGAATTTTCTAACAATGCAGGATTTAAGAACACAATTATTAGAAGACTTAGATGAAGCGGAGTGGGGATGGCTGATTCCTCACGTTCAACGAGATGCTGTGGTTGTGGTAGCGGCTGGACTGGATTTAGTGGATGTTGGAGAGGCGATCGCTAGTGATAAAGTTTCAATTGTCCAAAATTGGATTAGTGAACAGTTGATTGCCAAACCTTCACCAGAGCAAATGTCGCATTGGAATAGCGATCGCAATAAGCGATTTAATAGCCTAATAGTGCAGCCGTATGTACTTATACAAGAAAAAACTCACAGCGTATAGAATAGTGCGTTGCCTTAAGAATGCGCGAGCCTTTAATCGCGCCTAGAAATACTAGCACCTGTATGACCAGTTAGTAACCAAACTATAGCTCTACCTCCGTCGCGGATAGCTTTTTCAATTGATTCTGGCGCTCGATCAGATGGTACTCTTACAGCCTTGAAATCAATTCCCCGACTACCTAAAACAATTTCTCCAATAATCCTAGCGCGGCGCATATGGTAGTCAGACGTAATCAAATAGACGCTATGAATTCCTCTAGCTTGTAAATCATCTACCAACGTGGTGAAGTTCGTTACCGTATCTACGGCTTGATAGTCTAAGCGCAAACGACTCGGATCAATGCCAGCTTTAGCAAATACTCGTTTGGTATATCTCTGATTTGGGCTACCCCCAGACACCCAAATCGGTAAATCTGGATACTGAAGCGCAAATTTCGCGGCAAACTTCTCTCTTTCTAAAGCCGCAGTTGAACCACCTAAAACTAGCACAGCTTGGGGTTTTTGAAAGTAGCTTTTAACTTCCTTGTTGCCTAGCCAAAGCACAAGCGGTAGAACTAAGATCAGACAGCGAAAAGACCTGCCTCTAGCTCGTCGCTTACTATTCAATAATTTATAACGTTGCCTGTTGAGATCCATAGTTCCGCGTGGGGCAGGATAATCTAGATTAACAGGCTACGTAACTAATAAGATGTGAATTTACAAGCTTCACAGGCTAAACTTTCTCTAGTAAATGCCTAGCAATCTGTTCCCATTCCTGATCAAACTCTGCTTGCGACTCTGAGCGTCCGGCTTGCCTATACCAATAACGGGCGTTGGAGGAATCACCTTCTTTGCGGTGTAGGTAGGCATGAACCCACGCACTGTCAGAATCAGTTCCATCTCCCAGAATTTGATGAGCTTTTTCCCAGCCTTCTACTTGATCATACCAGAGTGCTTGCAAGGGTAATGGCAGAGAGGAGGGATATTTTTCCGCTTTTTCTGCAATCAATTGCCTAAATTCATCTAGGGTGATCATTCTTTCTAAATTGTTTAAAGTGCCTCTGATCAATACTTACATTATTTTACTCACCAGTAATTTGAATAAACACAGTTCTTTTTCGAGGCCCATCCAACTCGAAAAATAGCACAGATTGCCAAGTACCCAAAGCCAATTTACGATCTACAATTGGGATCACTTCACTTGTACTAAGCATTAATGCCATCAGATGAGAATGGGCATTTATTGGTTCATCAGGGGGAATATCTCTCAAGTGAAGATCATTATGTAAATATTTGGCGGAAGGAGATGCTAGCAAAGTTAAATGTCTTTTAACATCTTCTAGCAATCTTTCTTCATTTTCATTAATAGCTAAAGCCGTTGTTGTGTGTTGAGAAAATACTAAAACTTGCCCATTTTCTATGGAGGTGATATCAAGGAGGTTCACTATCTGAGAAGTAATGTTATAAATACAGATGCCTGGATCTGTTTTTACTTCAATTACTTCATTTGTTATCTGCATTTGTTTAGTTTTTGGATAATTATATATTTTGATATTACTACGCTTGTTTAATATAATATTTATTCAAATAAAATCCTAGAAGCTAGATTAATTTAATATATTTTATATCCAGCTTTAGAAACAAGCAAAATTCTAGCTAATATGACAAGATACTATTAATTTATCAATACCAATAACTGAATGACATCAAAAGGTACTGTAGCGCATTCGACATTATCGGTATTTGTGTCAGCCAGGAATTGCCCCGCCAGAGATTGCTTGAACTGGGTACTTCAACTTATGCTCTTAAATTGTAGTTCGTGCAGACATTACGTGACGCGATCGCACTCTCCCATGCGGCGGCTATCAACCCTTAAAAGAAGTATTAGCAGCATTCCTCGTACCCTTAAGTTATTGGGTATTGAGGCTGACGCTATGCAGTTGTCGCGTGATGCTGGACAAGGCGCTTGAAGAATAAAAAATAGCCTTCGCGACTTTGAGGAAAGACAACAACTGCTACAAAAAACTCGTTTAAATTCTATTAATTACAAAACAAGCGATCGCTTGTTTTAGGTGCTGTAATGATTTGAGCTTAATTACGCCACATATCAAACTTATCTTCTGAACATCCGTTGATATAAGCATTAGATACCCAGCCATTAAGCGGTTTAAAGCTTTCATTGGGAGGGTACCCAAAGACTTTTGCCGTGATCATTACCCACTTGCCCTTCCTCTGTGTAGCTCTTACACCATCACCTCTATTAATTCGAGTAATGACCTGAGAGTGATTGCCAGGAGCGCTGCGAATATTAACGTTATTGCCAGTAATGAATGAGCATACGCTATTATTCTGTATCTTTACCTGATCGCTGGGGTCTTGAGATTGTTGCGCCCAAGCACTGCCAGCTAACAGGAAGCTAGATGCTGAAATGAACACAACAGAGGTAGCAACTTTATATAGGTTAAGAATTTTCATAATTGTAAATTTTTTTGGTATGGCTCTGAGCAATGTCAATGGTACTTGATAGATATCAAGTACCACGAGTTGTCAAATTTATACTTTCACTTACTTAAGAGCAGCTTCTAGATTATCAATCGCAGCTTCGGCTGCATCTATATATTCTTGTTCTTCTTCCTCAGTTTCAGCTGTATCTGCTGCTGCCACAGCATTTGTAAAATTATCCATAGCTGCGGCAGCATCAGGAATACCTGCTAACTCTAAAGAATCAGCAGCAGCATTCATAGAAGCTATAGCTATTTCAAAAAATTCTTCTTCTTCTGCATCATCTTCCGACTCATCTGCTGCTTGCAAAGCCTCTGCCGCTTGTTCCATCTGCTCGGCGGCTTCTTCGAGAGCTGCTACATCAATTTCATCATCAGCTTCTTGAGCAATCAAAATGGATGATGGGGATACAGATTCAGATTTGTCTGCAAGGTTGGTACTGGCTGCCATTGCGGGAGAAAAACCAATCAAAAGCCCGGAGATCGCCATGTTTAATCCAACAAATGTGCGGATTACGTTTTGTACTTTCATTAAATTAACGTCAGTTCGGGTTAAGGATCGAGACAAGAAAGGGGCAAACCCGATAGGCTGAAAATACCAAAATCTCAAGCCTGATTTGCCCTCATGATTAGTCTAGAAGAACTATGAATGCTCCGTCGA
>JAHHHE010000007.1 GCA_019359535.1 Gloeocapsa sp. UFS-A4-WI-NPMV-4B04 | reverse complement strand
TACTTTTTTCGCTTTAATATCCTCCTGACTTGAGAACTACTTAACTCAATACCTGGCAAGCCCTGTTAAATATGTAGCCAATCTTTCTGCTGTCCACCTGCCAAATTCATAACCTAACTCTGATGGGGTTTTATCAACTATTGTTAATAAAATTTCAATATATTCAGGCGTAGCCTTTCGATGATGTTCGTATTCTCTTTTATTATGTAGACTTTCTAGATTATCTGGCTCTCCATGCATACACCAATATGCTACTGTTCTGTGCGAACAGCCTAAAAATTTAGCAATTTCGTGCTGCGGTTTTCCATCGTTCTGGAGCAGAATAATTAAAATTCTTTCCCTGACGTGGGGTTGCTCGCTCTCTTTTAGAGCTTGCTGTAACCTGCTAATTTGTTCTGACGTTAAAAAGTTCTTGGCTGGGGGCGGCATCATTGCTTTTAAATGGCTTCATTTCTTATTATGCAACTTTAGTGCCGATTAGCTTAGCTATGGTGAAAGAGGAACAGTGGAGTTATCAAGTGCCAGAACTTGAAGCTGATGTAACGACGATTGGCATCGGTATTGATGGCACATGCCTACTAATGTGCAAAGATGGTTGGCGAGAAGCTATGGTCGGAACTATTAGTCTGTATGCTCAGACTAGAGAGCGCTTGCACACGACTTACATTGGGGCAACACCCGAGTATGGCAAAAGAACCTTCTTTAAGCGCATGGAAACTGAAATTGCTAAGGTGAGTGCGGCTTTTCCCACAGCACTTATTGTGGGTGTAGCTGATGGAGCCAAGATTAATTGGTCTTTTTTAACTAAGCATACTGCTCGCCAAATCCTGGACTTTTACCATGCGGCGGAATATTTGACTAATGTAGCTGATGCCCAATTTGCCCGTGACTCCAGAGGCAGGAAACAATGGTTAGATGATGCTTGCACTCGTCTGAAACACGACCCCAATGGACCTCAAGTCTTGATGGAGCAGATGCAAGGCTTCTTGAGCGGACACTTGCCACCAGGGGAGCGAGGCAAAATCAAGGCGGCCTTGACCTATTTCCAGAATCAGCAGCAGTTAATGAAATATGCCCAACACTTGGAGCAAAACCTGCCTTTGGGTTCCGGAGTCACCGAGGCGGCATGTAAGACTATTGTCAAGCAGCGCTTATGTTGCTCCGGCATGAAATGGAAGGAGGCAGGAGCAGCAGTTGTACTCAGTCTACGTACCCTTTCTCACAGCATTGGTCGTTGGGAACAATTCTGGAGCAAGATTGACCAGTATGGATTTCCTGTTGCCGCTTGAGGTATACCGACGCCCCTTTTACATCAAATTGCAGCGATATCCCATCGAGCAACTCTTTGTTACTCAAAATCTCTTGAGATGTTACGGTGTTCAGTCCGGCTATTGATGCACTATTTAAGATTTAGGACAATTCCCCTAGCCACCTGATCCACTGCTTATTCAGCAACGCCGTTTGGTGGAACAGTACTGTCGATAGCAACTAGCCATCTAATCATCGTTGTCGATATGCCAACTGCGGTAAGGCCTAACAACTTCTCACTTATGGGACTAACACTATTGAGTGTATGCCGCGCGTCACTGGAATTGAGTAACGGGTCTTCACTAGCCCGGGTTCAGGGTTCAGCGGATCTGACGCGATACGCCAAAAGTCGATTGACCCACCCTGAACGCGGTCGTCAAAGTGATCATAGTTCGTGACTGCCAAATATCGACTGGAGGCATCAAACGCAGCGGCTTCTGGCAGAATGCCATCAAAGGGATAATCCGCTACATGGTTTAGCTGCCCCGTCTGCGGGTCAAGCGTGAACAAACTCACTGACGAAAACCAGGTGATGCGCTCATCGTCATAAGGTAAGTAGCTGCGTTCCAGATTGGTTGTCACTACATACCGATTGTCAGGGCTGAGTGCTAATCCTTCAGGGCTAACACCTGTCATTGCCCGCGAAACGAGCGCATGGCGGGGTGCACCATTTGCCTGAGTCCCTGCTGCGAGTCGAATACTAACCATGCTGCCGCGAGGGGCTTCGCTCCAGGTGCCTTCGACATCTGCGCCCCAGAAGAGATTGTTGACGAGCACATGGCGACCATCAGCTGTGAAGCGGGCCATGAAGGGAAACTTCTCAACCTGCACTACATTGCCGCTGGCCTGAAGCTGAAAACTTGCGCTTTGACGCATCACGTGCACAAAAGAGACTTCTGCCGCTGTATTATTAACCAATGCCAACACATCTTGAGTTGGATGCCATTCGGCATGAACGAGTTCATCTCCCTGTGGTAAGCGAGGCACACCAGGGTACTTGGGTTGCCCCAATCGCCCGTTCTCAAACGGAATTAATGCCAGAGGCGTTTTTGTTCCTGCCCCGTTGGGATGAAACGTCACTGAGACTAGCGAACCATCGTGATTGATACTTACAGAAGTGGGGCGCTTTGCAATCGCCAGATCCTGTACCTGTCTAGGACGAGTCGGATCGCTTAGATCAATCACCATCACGCGATTTCCATGCATGAGGTCGGTAAAGGTTTGAGTTTGCTCATTCCCTACAGGGCGCTGTTTAAAGGTTTCAACAACCAAGGCATAGCGACCATCTGGTGTCACTGCAACAGCAGTCGGCGGTCCTGCAACTGAGTTACTCGCTACCGCTGTATGGGCACGAAAATTTCTCGCGTGTCCGCTCAGAGGAACGACATTGATTGTGTCTTGCCCTTCACGCGCACCTAGCAAACCATTCACATATGCCGATGCAACCATATCAGCATCGGAGATTGAAACGAGATAGCGCCCTTTGAAATCAAGTGGTGCAGCACGTTCGTTTGAACGTTGACTGGTCAAATCGCGTGAGCGTTGACTGGTCAAATCGAAAGACTGAGCGACCGCCCATGCAGGAGCCGTGAGCAATGCCATCAGTCCTAATATCAAGCCTCTATGCAGCATGATTTACCTTGCTTTGTAAACTGAAACACTCGTTTTACTATAGCTTTGATTAGTTGCAAGGGGAAGGGCTATGAGATAATCATAAGTAAATTAAAACTATCGTTTTATTATGGGGCTGGAGCAATATCGGGCTGAGATTACTCGCCAGAAGCAAGCATCAATCTTGAAAGCGGCGCTCGCTGCTTTTTCGGAGTTTGGCTATGATCGCACTACGATCGATTACGTAGCGCAGCAAGCGAATGTCTCAACTGCAACCCTATACAAGCATTTCTCTAGCAAAGCCGATTTGTTTGGGGGCATCATGGCGCAAGTTTGGCAAACTGATCAAATTAGTTCTACGCCCGTACCATCTGAGTTACTGCCTCAAGCTGCTTTGATGCAGATTGGTCAAGACTATGCTCGGTTGCTCAACAGCCCCAACATTCAACCCCTTTTTCGCGTCATCATCGCTGAGGCTCCCCGCTTTCCAGAATTGGGGACGGAACTGTATTACAGAGGCAAAGAGCCATTTCTCAATCGGCTTCAGATATATCTCCAATCGCAGGTTGCCGCTGGTAATTTATCCATTGCAGACATTACAATTGCAACTCGTCAATTTCTTGGCATGATTAATGACATCATCTTCTGGCCTCGTTTTTTGATTATGGATCTGAAAATTCATGAGAATGAGGTTGAGAACGTGATTATCAATGCGGTAGAAACGTTTCTGGCACGTTATAGTGTGAGTCGTTAAATCGCGCTTAGTCTAGGTTGCCGATTGTTGTGATCGCACCCCAGCACAGTGCTGCACCGGAGCAACTTTAAGTAGGCGGTTGAGTTGCGGAAGTTATTAAGCTGGCAATAATAGAAATGTCTTTTTTTAACCAGCGTAAGCAATGAAAGGAGGGAGCGTAATAAATTATTGTGCTTTGTGCTACATTGAAGTACACCTGTCACAAGTGACCAGTTTATTGAGAATTATATGGTTCAATTTCCTAGTTTTTTGTCGCTCATTCTCATTAAAATTTAGGTTTTGGACAGCATACTACAAAACACAATAATTTATTACGCTCCCAGTTGACAATGCCCTTTCATTGCGTTATTTACAGTTATTTTTCTGTCAGATTTAAACCAGCATCATCTGCTGCACCAAGGGCTAATGCTGTCCAGTCCCATTGCCCTCGATTCTTGGCAACTGCTGATAACATGCGATCATGCAGTAAGTTGGCAAGAGGCAACGGTGTCGTAGTACTGGAAGCAACTTGTTGGACAAGATTAAGATCTTTGAGGGCTAGCTTGAGTTCAACCCCGGCTGGTTCATGCTGCTTGTGAGCAATCGGCAATCCAAAGTTTTGGTAAACTGGGCAAGCAAACATGGCTTGACTAAACATTGCCATCATCGCCACTGGATCAACGCCTGCTTTCTCTGCCAACGTTACCGCTTCCCCCATTGCTTCTATTGCACAACCAATAAGAAAGTTGCCGCATAGTTTGACAACATTAGCCGCTCCAGGATCATCCCCAAAATCAGTTATCTTCTGCCCGATTGCCTCCAGCAACGGTCTTACTCGCGATCGCGCTTCCTCAGAACCGGATAGATTGACAAAAAGTTTCTTCGCTGCCGCCGCATCAGGACGACCAAAAACGGTAGCAGCAACATAGCGACTTCCATGCTGAGCATGTTGTTCTGCAAGGGCACGGGATAAAGCGGGAGACACCGTACTCATGGATAGATGAATACCATCTTGTCCCAACTGAGGTAGAAACCCATTCTCACCTGAAACAACTGATTCTAGGGCTTTGTCGTCTGTCAACATGGTAATCACAATTCCTCCTGGCTCTACCACCTCAGTAGGAATCAAGGCTCTTACGGCTCCTTGATCAACTAGCATGTCTGCCTTTGAAGCCGTCCGGTTGTAAACCCGAAGTGAATAACCAGCGGCTAAGAGGCTACTTGCAATGGGTTGTCCCATACTCCCTAAGCCAATAAATCCAATTGATTTAAAATCCATTTTTTACTCCGAAATTAAGTATCCGACGAGTTTACGTACATACGGAACAACAATCATTACTGTAGGAAGAGCAATGCAATATGCAATTAAAAATGATTGTAACCATCGAGAAATAAAATCTGGTGAAAATCCGAGGTTAATGAGTGTAAAAACACCAGAGAGGAGAAATGATACGCACCCTGCTGTGATTGCCGCAAATAATAGGGGAGCATATCGCTTTGGAATCTTCATTTGTTTCAGCTCCAGTAGCTCTTAAGACGGAGTTTTGCTAACACATTAACTTTTGTGCAAACGGTTTTCTGCTAAATTGTCAAATTCGTTTAGGACAATACGGTTCAGTTAAAGAATACAGTTGCGATTTTTCTTAATAAGAGTAGGCAGACATACGGAGGAATAAAGTTTCCGGCACTTCAAAGTTCGTTCTCCATCACTAACTGAACCGTATTGCGTTTAGGAACTCGTTGGTCTAACTTCTCTATCTCAGCCAACAGCAGGTCTAAATTCCAGCTATCTCTGAGCCGCAGCCCATTGATAAAGAAGGCTGATGTTCCGGTTAGCCCCCTACCGACACACGGGTCAAATTGCATTGACTTTATCCCTCAATTAAAGATTGACAGACTAGTAGGTTGTTCAGGTGATCGAACTTGAAGACAATCCGATAGTCTGGATTGGCGCGATCAGGCGGACGAAAGAGGTTCGCCCCTAAATGTCCTCAAACGCCCTGGCAGATTCGGTTAGCTCGGTCAGGACTTGCTCAAGCTCTGTCCGCAACCCGGTTTAATTTTCTGAAGCACATCGATCGTGACTGGGGGATCAGCGCCTTAATCAGTAGTAGCCATAGGAATTTAGAGTAAGGGTAATCCTTCAGCACTGACCTCTAGCCGCACCACTTTGGCGGATTCAATTCCGGTCGACGGCGGAAACGATATGCCGCCATTGGTGGTGACGTAGAGATGCGTGAGATCGGTGGACGATCGCCCAAAGGCAACGGCTGTTGTCCCAACCATGCCCTGCTCGGCTTGGGCAAGAATTGTGATGTTGCCATCAGGAACAATCTTGACCAGGCTATTGAAGACATGAGTGGTGCCGTAGAGATTCCCGGCTTTGTCAAAGGCAAAATCGTCAATATTGGCGTTCTGCACAAAAACTTCCGGTTCACCGGGTTGATCTGACAAGATCGGGATTCTCACGATTTGGGCGTTCTGCGTATTGGAGGCGTACAAAACCTGGCCAAAGATCTTGAGTCCATTCACAGCCGGAGTGGGATTTTCCGCTGTTGCCTGTGCCAAGAGAGGATGTTCTAGCCAAACTCGCACAGTGCCCTGAGCCGCATCCAATTCCCAAATTGCTCCCCGGTAAGAGTCAGCAATCAGATAAAGCGAGTCTGATAAAGGAGTCAGACCATTGAGAAATAGGGCATCGGGTAGGGTTGCGAGAACATCTACATCTCCTGCCAAAGAAACTCGCCAAACAACTGGTGTATTCTGATCGTCCCAGCCCGTCAACAGCAGGCTTCCATCGGCTGCAAAGGCAAGCCCTGTTGCTTTGCCAGCCACGATTGCATGAGTTGTTACAACGCCTTCTGTATCAACGCGAATCACTTTGCCGCCATAATGATCCGTGATGAACAGCGTTTGATCAGGGCTGACAACAATGCTCTCTAGAAAGGTGTTGACCGGAAATTCGGCAACAGTTTGGGCGGGAACGAGGGCGATCGCTGCATCGCTAAATAGAGGCGGCAATTGAGACGGGGCCATTGATACTCCTTTAAAGTTAGGCAGATTCTTGTATGTCAGAACCGGGATCGCACGCTGGGTTAAATTTACGTCAAATCCTCTCTTGATTTCTACGACAGGTCAACCCACACTGTCTTGGTTTGCAGATAAAACTCCAGTGCTTCCCAGCCTTGCTCACGCCCATAACCGCTCATCTTGTAACCACCAAACGGTGCTGACGGGTCAAATTGACCGTAAGTATTGACCCATACCGTCCCTGCTTTCAGCTTTGCGGCGGCTTTGTGGGCTTTCTTAATGTCGCGGGTATGCACACCCGATGCAAGTCCGTATTGGTTACTGTTGGCAATGCGAATTGCGTCCTCAAAATCGTCAAATGGGATAATGGAGAGGATGGGACCGAAGCTTTCTTCACGGGCGATTATCATCTCGCTATTCACGTCTGCAAATACAGTCGGCTCAACAAAATAGCCCTTGCCTGTGCCGATGTTTGCCGCTTTTCCACCTGCAACGAGCCGCGCCCCATCTTTCTGCCCAATGCTCATGTAGTTGAGAACTTTGTCATACTCGCTTTTGTTAGCAATCGGTCCCATATCGCTGTTGGGGTCAAGCGGATCGCCAGGTTTAGTACTTAACGCCCGTTGCCGAACGCGATCGACCACTTCGGCATAGATTGATCGTTCCACCAGCATCCGCGATCCAGCGTAGCATATTTCGCCTTTGTTGTAGAACATCCCGTCATAAGCTGTTTGCGTTGCCGCATCTAGATCGGCATCGGCAAAGATGATGTTGGCACTTTTGCCACCGAGTTCCATCGTCAGGTGCTTCAACGTATCAGCAGAGTCTTTAATCACGCGGATACCGCTAGCCGTTGAACCCGTGATTGCCACTTTCTCAATGCCAGGATGGGTAGACAGGGCATTACCAACCGCGCCGCCTGGCCCCATCACCACATTAAAAACTCCCGCTGGTACGCCAGCTTCTTCCATGATTTGAGCGACTTTTAACGCTGAGAGCGGTGTTGCGGAAGCGGGTTTATGAATGATCGTGTTGCCAGCCGCGAGTGCAGGGGCAAACTTGCTGATCGAGAGAATCAGTGGAAAGTTGAAGGGGGTAATGGCAGCAACGACACCTAGCGGTTCACGCAAGGTATAGGTATGCAACCCTTTTGTGGCTTGTTTGACCGACCCTTCAATTTTGCTTGCCCAGCCTGCGTAGTAGTGAAACATATTGACAAGGTGAGGAATGTCTACCCTCATAGAATCGGTGAATAGTCGCCCCATTTCTTTGGCTTGCAGAAAGGCAAGTTCTTCACCGTATTTGCGGAACAGATCGCCGACTTTCCATAAAATCTCACCTCGCTCATGTCCGCTCAGTTGGCTCCATGTCCCGATCTCAAAGGCAGCTTGGGCGGCTTGAACGGCTGCCTCGACATCTTCAACCGTGCCTTCCGCAACCTGAGCAATTTCTGCTTCTGTCGTGGGATCGAGTGCAGCGAAGGTTTTACCGCTGGTAGAATCACGCCATTCGCCGTTGATGTAAAGCTGGGTGAGTGTAATGGGGAAGGTGGGACGGGTTGATTGATCAGTTGACTCAAATCGCACTGATTCACAAATAATCATTGGCATCTCCTAAAACCTTTGGAGACTGTAGCAGCAGTTTGCGGTTGCCCAAGTCATACAAAAGGGTTATTTAAGTTTGAGCCGCAATTCTTGCGAAATTTATGGAAATCTTGCTCAGCGACCCCAATCAAAGCTGCCTGCGATAGTCGAGCGGAGTCATCCCTGTAAATTTGCGAAACTGGACGGTCAACTGACTCTGATCGGCAAAGCCAATCTGATACGCGATTTCAGTGATCGACAACGAACTGTTCCTCAGCAATGCTTTTGCCCGTTCGACTCGCTGTTGCAAAACATACTGGTAGGGCGAAATTCCCATTGATTGCTTAAACAAACGAGCAAAGTAGTATCGGCTCATCTCGACCGTACTGGCGATCGCTTCTAAACTTAAATCTTGAGCTAAATACGCCTGAATATAGTCGATCGCTTGCTGCAATTTGCGGTGCGGTAGCCCGCCCGAATAGGGTTGCAGCGGTTGTTGCCGCACCGCATAATGTCTGAGCAAATGGATAGAAAGTGCTGTCGTTAACGAATCGACAAACAGCCGACTTCCTGATCCCTGCGACTTCATTTCGGACTGCAATGCCCGCCCCAGTTGGTAAATCAGTGGGTCGAGGCTGGCAAACTGTGGGATTAGTTCAACGCGAGCGACGTTCATTGATTCATACGCCACCTGAGCCAGATGATTGGGTTCCAAAAACAAGAGCGTAAAGGTATTTTCCTGGTTCCAACTGACTTGATGCGCCACCGTTGCTGGAACGATGACAATATTTCCATCGCCCAAATACTCTCGCTGTCTGCGTCCGTCCAATACCCGCTCCGCTTGCACTAGCTGCTTAGAATGATGAACTAGAATCATGTGCTGCGTGTAGCAATACTCAGGCGTTTCCCAAGCCGGTTGATGGTGCTGTTGCACATAGATTCCTTGCCATTGCAAAGACTGACTCGATCGCAGCGGTGGATGAGTCAGAACCTGCAAAATGTTTTCTTCTTGAGCAACCTCTACTGTTAAAGGCTTTAGTTCTGGCATTGTTTATATCGCACCGATAGTTGAAAGGTATTGTCTACTTAACTTTAAGGAAGAGATAGGATACGAAATCAGGTTGTGTTGCAAAAACTTTTTAAGGACAGAGCAATCTTTACAATTACAGGACTTACGCAAGGGACATTTGAACGGACGGGCGCTTGAGTTGCTCAATCAGGTAGTCTGAGAACATTCCGTGCTTAATCTGATAGATCGTTCTGCCGCTCTGGTACGCGATTGTTTTGAGCCGACTCCAGACCAGCAAGGCGCAGGCAATGTGGTTGCGTTGAATGCGAGCTTTTCGGCACTGACAGGCTTCTACACCTGTTAACTGCTTAACTTCACGGTGAAACTCCTCAATCTTCCAGCGATTGCCGCACACATCTTGCACGACATCCGTGTCAGCTTGGGTTAAGTCGTTAGTGGCGACGAATTCCGTCCTGTGAGTGGAAACAGTGACCCGGAATAGTTTCACCTTCTTGTCAGAGGGAAAGCCACGAACTTTGATCAACTTGCCTCTTTGCAACTCCTCAAGACTGGGCGTATCTAGCGGTTGGGGGAGTACAATGTTGATGCCTCACTACTGCATTCTCACTCTTGGAATTATTTGTTTCAAAACTATTTTTGCAATAGGATTGTGAGGTTACTGGGAGGCTGTTGTTTTTTCATCTGACCCATACCAACGTACAGCAAGGTTGTAAAGATGGTTCAGTGCTTCTGACAATTCTCCACCGCGAACTGTCAGACCATAAGTGACTTGTGGTGGAATCGTGGGTTCGTAGTGACGGAAAACGATGCCGAGTGACTCTAGCATTCGGAGCCGTTCGGTTAGCACCTTGGTCGAGATCCCGTTGACGTTGCGCTTCAATTCTCCAAAGCGGAGTGAGCCATTCGTAGCAAGAACCCAGAGAATATATTGGGTCCATTGCCCTGAAATCTGACTCAAGAGAATTTCGAGTGGGCAGCATTTTTGTTCTTTCATCGACACTCCCTACTTTCGTCTGGGTTATTTAGTTACTAAAAAGTACCTACTTTACTTTAGTAATTATTGCCCTTACCGTCTAGATAGAACCTGCTACTTCTGACGGATTAATTCATGAGCAACACCATCTTTATCTCTGGAGCAACGGGCAATATTGGTTCAGAACTTGTCAAAGCTTTGACTGCTAAAAATACTAACTTCATCACTGGCGTGTCATCTGCCAACAAAGCTCCAAAAAGTATTCCTTATGCGGTCATCAACTTCGCTCAACCCAATACCTTGAAAAAAGCATTTGAAGGCGTTGATACGTTGTTTTTACTGTTACCAGAAGTTGAAGCAATGTTTGAGTGGATTAAAAATATAATCACCGTAGCGAAACACTCAGGAATCAAGCACATTGTTCGTTCCTCTGGATTGTGTGCAGATATCAAAAGCGATTACGCAGTCTTGCGTCACTTAGGCGAAGTGGAGCAGATGATTGTAGACAGTGAGATTGATTATACTATCACTCGTCCTAACTCATTCATGCAGAACTTTGCCACGTTTGATAGTCATTTCATTAAACAAGGAACGTTATTTTCTCCTAGGCAGGATGCTCAGGTTAGCTTCGTAGATACCCGCGACATTGCTGCTGTAAATGCTGAAATTTTGAGCCAACCTGAAAACCATCAGAGCAAGATTTATAACATTACGGGTTCATCAGCTTTGTCTAATCTAGACGCTGTAGAAATTATTAGTAAAGCCATTGACAAAGAGATCAACTATGTCAGCATTTCTGACACTACTGCTATTAACACAATGAAACAATGGGGAATGCCAAGGTGGAATATTGAGGAGATTATCAGCCTCTATCAAGCAGATAGGGACGGATTAACAGCAAACGTAACCACAACCGTCCAAGAACTTACGGGAAGGGAAGCGATAACGTTTGAGCGATTTGCAGAGGATTATGCAGATGTATGGAAATAACCGGATCAATGCTGTTATCCTCTATTGAACATCGCACTACAACTGATCCAGTATGGCAACAAATGTGCCAGCGCCTACAAGCTGCAACTTCCCTGACTCACTTAGTTTTGGCGGCTTGGCAGATTGGGTTATGGTTAGCCAGAGCGATTGTAGAGCAACAACTCGATGAACGGAGTCAGGTTCCGACTCAATGGACCCATTGCTCGGTCTGCTGTACAGCTTTGCACAGCAAAGGCTTTGTCAAACGCCGTATGTTAACTCTCGTGGGTGAGATTGAATGGAAACGTCGAATCGGGCGCTGTCCTCATCATTGTTCTGGAAGCCATCAAACTCCATTGGATGAGATTTTAGGCATTCAAGCCTATCAGCAAACGTCCCTTGAACTAGTGCGTTTAGGTTGTTTACTAGCTGTGTTTTTACCGTTTGACCTAGCCTCTCAATTGCTGCTGCAACTTACGGGTATTGCTGTGAGTGGTGACACGATTTGGAACTGAGTACAAGTTTCTGGACAACGAGAAATGGAAAACTTGCAACTGCAACTACAACATTTAGCAGATGGACAGCAACTACAAGTGGAATCACTAGATGCAACGCTCTTAACAATGCCTCTAATCATTGCAGCAGATGGAGTGACAGTTCCATTTCGTCCTCAACCCAAATCATCCAACTGGTTGCGGGTTTTCCCTGCTGGGTGAATTTGTCTGAAAGCTTTTAGATACTTACTTTTCCATCGATCAAACCAAAAAGACTTTAGTCTTATTAGTTTGACAGTCGATAGGAGTTTAGATGGCTCAATCTCAATTTAGGCAAGGGATTCCCACTCATTTGACCTTGGAACAGTTTGAAGAATTTGTCTTGCCCCACCTGCACATGGGGACTCGCGGTCCTCAGCCCCGGCTCGCTTTGCACGTCATCTTCAACTACATCTTAAAACTGTTGTACCTCGGCTGTCAGTGGAAAGAGTTGCCTATCGAGAAGAACTTCAAGGGGCGACCGGAAATCCACTACACCAGAATCTATCGTGCCTTTAGACGCTTTGAAGCTCATGGATGCTTTGATGCTATTTTCGCCGGGTCGGTGTCGCAGCTCCACCAGAAAGAGTACCTCGACATCAGTGTCATCCACGGTGATGGGACGACCACAGCGGCAAAAAAAGGCAGTGACAATCTTGGATTCAGTGGGCACAAGCAGATGAAAGGCGATAAAGTTGTTGCCTTCTGTGATCGCCACTGTAATGTAATCGCCCCTTTTATTGCTGCTCCTGGGAATCACCATGAGTCGCCACTGCTGCTCCTTGCATTGCCCCAAGTGAGCCGTATTGCCAAGCATGTTGGCCTCGCTCTGAACAAGACCATCGTCAGCCTAGATGCAGCGGGTGCGATAGTCGAGAGAACCGCAAAGCCATTTTCAATCGTGGCATGGTTCCCAATATTACTGAAAATCTGCGCGGGAGGAAGACTCATAAGCGTGGACGCAAACCTCTTTTTGACAGGGCTCTCTATCAGGAGAGATTTTTCACGATTGAGCGAGTGTTCGCCTGGGAAGATAAGTTTTGGCGCTTACTGCTGCGCTTTGAACGAATCAGCGAGTTGCACTATGCCATGAAAACCCTAGCTTACACAATGATTAACCTCAGGCATTTCTGCCAGAGCTAATGGTCTTGTCATCCATTCTCCAACTGGTCTCGCACCGAGACTAGTTTCGTCGTGCCTGGGAACCGGGAATATTGTGAAAAAGAGTATGGAAACCATCAAACTAGAGCTTCCTTCCTCCTCGAATGCTCAATTTGAGCTTGCCGCTTGATATTTCAGATCAACTTTTACACAAAACCCGCAACCAGTTGTTAGGAAATACTATACAATTGTCTAAACCATTCATTTGTTTAAAAAATCTAGTCACCACTGCTTATAGACATAAATAGACTTTATCAAGAGGAGCAAGCTTTATGTTAAGGCTCAAAAAGCGTCTTCCAGTTCTTATTAGTACAGTTTTCCTAGCAAGTGTTTTTAATGTCAGTTCAACTATGGTTGCGAAGCACGTAGAAGCTGCGAGTTACCGATGTCAGGACTTCACGTGCGATGGACTCGACCCTCGCAGCACTTTGAACGGAACAAGGATCTCTTGCTTCGCTGGATCTAAGGTTCTCGGCACTTACCCAATCAGCTCGCTTGGTATTATGGAGATCCGTTACAGTACAGGATGTAACTCCCAATGGACAGAAGTTGGCCTCACTAACAGCAGCCGTACTTGTGACACTCGTATCGGACCTCGCCCCTGCCTCAACCCCGCAAGAGTTTATCGACCCAGGCAGTATGTCAATGGTGTCCTCTATCCATCAAGAGAGTACTCCAATGCGTCAGGTTCAAGAGCAGGCAGTGCTCGTCAATACAGTGCGATGGTTGGTGCTCGCTATGCCAAGGCTAATCATACTGGTTGCATAAGTAAAGATCTTTCCCTTTACTGCTACGGACCGGTGCAAAAGTAACACTTAGATACCAACGGTAAGGCGACTGGGTAATGCCTCAGATGTGTTGATTCGGCTCCAAAGTTGTGCTGCAATCAGGTAAAGTATTTAATTAAAAATTCGGCTTTGCTGAATTAGCAGTGGATTAGGTGGCTAGGGGAATTGCCCTAAATCTTAAGTAGTGCATCAATAGCCGAACGGAACATCGTAACATCTCAAGAGATTTTGAGTAACAAAGAGTTGCTCGATGTAGTCTAGTTAAATAATGTCTTAATCCCGTATTTTCTCCTTCAACTCTGGTCAAGAGAATTTTGGGTAAAACTAAATGCTTTTCTGGGTTGATGTAATTGAGATGTTTTACTTGGTTGTAGGTCATAGATTTTCATCCTCTAACCTATTTTTACCGTCCCTTTACCCTTTTGCAAGAAGTCTAGTGCATAACGGTGAATATTCTCTTACAATTGGCTAGCCAAGTAACTTAGTTTATTCTTTCCAGTGCCAAACTCTCAAAACTCTTCCGATACATCCAATCTTACAGTCGCCAAACTCTTAGAAGTTGATGCCGAATTAGCAACACAAGAAGCCCAGTTGAGTGCTCAACTGCAATCGATTCAGGAGAAACGCCACAGTCTCAAAACCGTTATTGACCTATTTGCCCCTACAGATACCGCTACTGCTACACCGATAGCAACACCAGCACAAACACCAGTTGCTGAAGAAAGCACTGAAGTTACCGACGAGCAGACTGAATCTACTGCCGAAGATATGGTAACTCCAGAGCCAGAATCTCCCAAGCTAGACACTACTACTGATGCTAAGGCTCCAATAGTGTCAGATGCTACAAAGCGGCAAGCGAAGAAGAATTCATCCCCCACTAGCAAAAAGCAGAGTGCGAAATCCAAATCTCAGAAAACAAGCAAGGAGCTAGAAACCTGGTCCGACTATCTACGAGATGAATTCAGCGACGCTACCCTATCTCAAGCTGTATCTGAAGTTATGCAACGGCAACCAAAGCAGGTACTAGAGATTGCCGCGATAGTAGATGCCATATTTGTGGATGAAATACCACCAGAGGTAAGAAGCAAGGCACGTGAGCGAGTCTCGAATGTTCTTTCGGTTGGTGTCAAGAAGGAAAAATGGTATCGGGGTGGAGCAGGTCAGGGATAATTCATTCTAGAAGTAAAAAAAGCTTGTCGATGTCATGGGCAAGAAAGCGTTCCGCCTTGGTCAGAGAACTATAACCACCCTTGCGAGCAAGATTGATGGCAATATTGCGAATAATAGACCAATTGGTAGCAGCATTGTAGTTATGGAAGGGAGCCGCATCTTCCCCGAAAATTACATCTTTGACCCAGTGCAAACGATTTTCAATTCTCCAATGCTGTCGAATCCCATCAGCAAATGTAGTAGCCTTTGAGACAACTGAGCTAATGTAATAGTTAGTCTGTAAATATTGTTTACCTGAGCGGATGCCGATGCGTTCGACTTGAACAAGGCTTTGTACCCCTACCCAATCGAGGGCAATGCTCTTAAGTTCAGTAAAGACCTGTACAATTCGGCAGGTAGTTCGCCCACGAATCTTCTCTACATCAACAAACCGATGACATGGCTTTTGGTGCTCGGTTTTAGTTTTAAGTTGCGCCAATAGTCGGGGTTGATTAGCTTTGACTGTGATAACGTAATTGTTGCCGCTCTCTATGATTAGCTTAGTAGTTTTTTTGGCAGTGCAGGGTATCCATTGTGAACACCACTTCTTTTAAATGCAATGCCTCAAGCATTGTTTGCACCACTTTCAATTCCCCGCTCTTTTTCGATTCAAACTGTTGGCTGGCAAGCACTACTCCTTGGCGACTGCTATAGACCGAAACCAAGCCGATGAAGTTCTGATAAGCCGTCCCTGGTTCGGTGACTGTTCCTTTAATGCTCTTGCCGTCAATCGCTATCCACTCACCTGGTTCGGTATCGAAAGTGCTGTTAGCCCATTGCTCGAACTGCTGTGCAAGTGCTTGAAAATCGAGCTTCTGTAAGATGCGGCGGAAGGTAGTATCTGATGGCAGGCGAGTTACCGTTAATCCTAGTTTTTCGCTCACTGCTTGATAGTGTCGCACCCCAAAGTCTTCCAATGCTTGATATCCTTTACATCCACTTATTGTTCCCATGACGACTAATAGCAAAATTAACCAAAGTGGATAACGCTTACCTTGAGATGCTCGGAAATCTCTAATCTCCTGCAATGATTGAATTAAGTTTGCCGCCATCACTAATGCCAAATTCGTTCGTCTAAATTATTATAAGGTTTTTCTTTGAGGAACGAATTCTCCCTGGTGGAGCAGGTAGCTACAGTATGTCAAAAGCAGCAGTTGGGGACTCGGCAGAATAGATGTTGGGCATCATAACTTTTTTCTGTCACTCTGGGAGAATTTGACAATTTGCGTCGTTTCAGCCCACGAAAAATCAAGTTTTCAACCCAGTTTGACGGAAGAGGGATAAGTAGAGCAACCAAATTATATATAAGATGAAATGAGAAGAGTTAAACAATGCTGCCATGCCTGCGCCGATACGAGTGAGGTTGAATGAGGAAGAAGATCGTACTCTCAAAGAACTGAATGGTACAGATGGGGTAACTCAAACCTTTACCCATCATACGGCTGATATAAATGGAGTACGTCTTCACTATGTCATGGGTGGAAGCGGCGCTCCAGTCGTTCTGCTACACGGTTGGCCGAAAACCTGGTATAAGTGGCGCAAAGTTATGCCTACTTTAGCGGAGCGTCATACCGTGATTGTTCCCGATCTACCAGGGTTGGGTGATTCCTCGCCTTCAGCGACCAGCTATGAGAAACAGGCGATCGCTCAAACCATCTACCAGTTGGTCAACCAGTTAGGCTTTCCCCAGATTGACCTCGTTGGACATGACATCGGCGGCATGATTGCTTATGCCTATGCTGCGACCCATCCGAAAAATGTCCGAAAACTGGTTCTCACAGAGTTTTGGCTACCTGGATTTGGACTAGAAGACGGCATGGATGTCGCCAGGGGCGGCTCTTGGCACTTTGGATTTCACATGGCTCCTAATATTCCAGAGATACTCACCGCCGGCAAAGAGCGCGAGTATTTGACAGCAATGGGAGCCTTCAAGCCTGAGTCAAATCTAAATGCGTTTAGCGAAGCTGACATTCTTGAGTATCTTCGCACCTATACACTGCCTGACAAAATGCGTGCAGGTTTTGAATACTATCGTCCGCTGCTTGAAGATGGCAGGCAAAATCGAGAACTTGCTCAAACGAAGCTGACGATGCCTGTTTTAACGCTGGTCGGTAGTGAAGGAGTGGTGGGTGATCGTTTACGACAAGGAATTGATGCTGTGGCAGAAAACGTGCAAAGCGATGTAATTCAAAGCAGTGGGCATTGGCTGGCAGAAGAACAACCCGATGTGCTCGCTCAGAAGTTAATCACCTTTTTCGCTCCGTGACCTCATTTCATTTCACTTAGAAACTATCTCAAAACGAACAACTTAGAATATGAGAGAAGTTGAATGAGCAAATTAAATTGCATTCAATAAGCGCCAGCAACGACGATACCAGAGCAATGCACAAGCTACTTTGATCATGCCCAGATAGTTACAGGCTTTCTTGTCATAGCGTACTAGAATTACCCTACACTTTGAAAGCCATCCAAGCGTTCGCTCTACAACCCAACGCCTTGCAGGATAGCATTTGTGCTGCTGTTCATCTAACTTCTCTTCACCAATACGACGAATGTGCGGTATGTACTGGTGCTTGTCAACTGCATTTCGACCTGTAGGATTATCATAGCCCTTGTTTAAGCAAAGATGTTGTTCAACTTCGCTTGGATTTGGACGCTCTACAATAACTTTCTTCTGTCACTCTGGGAGAATTTGACGGATTTGCGTCTTTTCAGCCCACGAAAAATCAAGGTTTCAACCCAGTTTGACGGAAGAGGGTTATCTGACTGGAATCCGAGTTGCAGCTAAAACGATGGCAGCGCTTGGTGCATCTCCAGACCTTTGATTTGCCCAATATTGAGCAACCGATGGAAGAGTTGAGTATTGACGGTGGAAAAGTGAGATTGAGAAAACCTCTAGGTGAGGAATGTGAATAGAAAGATTACAAAGCAATTGCCACAGACCAAGGAATGCTTGCCAACTTTCACAACAATGCTCAGTTGATTGATTGGGTGAATGAGCAACCCTTGGCTCAACCTGTTGTTTGTTTAGGAGATGGTCATGATGGCATCTGGAATACAGCGGATTGCAGTTTCACGAGGGACAGTAACAGCAGTGTGCAAACCAGTTGCGGAAATGCTTAGGATCGGCTAGAGCTATCGCTGCCGCGATGAGCGTATCGACCATTTTTGCGGTGGTTGGCGAGAACTGTCTGAGGAACGCTTTTAACTGTGACCACCAATGCTCAATGGGATTAAATTCTGGTGAGTAAGGAGACAAGTAGAGCACCTTTGCCCCCACCGCCTCAATTCCCCGGTGCAATGGCTTCTACCTTGTGGGCAGGCAGATTATCCATGACCACGACCGCCCCTTGCCAGAGTTGCGGCACAAGACACTGGGCGACATAAACCTTAAAGGCAGCCGCGTCCATCGAAGTATCCATCGTCATCACAGCCAGCACCTTAGAGACGGTAATCGCGCCAATGACGCTCACCTTGCTACCCCGATAAAAGGGCTTGAAGTCATAGGCTCGTGCCCCAGGGAGCGCACGGGCATGCGTTCGCATGAGTCCCAATAGCACACCCATTTCATCCAGAAACACTAAATTTTGGAGTGCGATGCCTGTCACCTGTGCCCAGTACGCTTGTCTCAGGAGTTGGACACGTTCGCTTCTAGCAAGACTTGGGCGCAGCGTTTTTTTTTGCGCGGTAAATGCAGCCTCTGGAAGGTACGACACATAGTGCTTTGGCTCACCCATAGCCCAGTTTGATCAAAGAGAAGCTCACAATATTCCGCTAAGGTCGCGTCAGGCTGTTGCTCGAAAATTGCCCTTAACTGGTCTTGATGTGCCAGCACAGGACTCACCGAACCACCCTGCTTGCGGGGAACGACATGACCTTCTGTACGCTTCTGAAGCATCCAGCGCTCGACGCAGTTTTTGCTGACTGCAAAGCGTGCCGCGACTTTTCTGACAGAGCTATCACCTTTCTCCATTGCACTCACAATCTTCTCTCGCAAGTCGATGGAATACGGCTTCATTGCTGACCTACTTTTGCTAACCCTTTATTGTCCTCTATTTGACTGCAAACCGCTGTATCATCAGCCAAATTGCCACTGCTAGGCAAAGGCTAGAGATTTTAGACTGGTATCATCTGGTAGAAAATCTTCACAAGGTTGGTGGGTCAATAAAACGACTCAATCAAGCAGAGGTGTTGCTCTGGCAAGGTCAAATGGAGGCAGCAATGGCCTTGTTTAACAACAGTCAAACAAAACAGGCGAAGAACTTTTGTGAGTATTTACGTAAACATCAACATCGCATCGTTAATTACGAGTATTTTCAAGCTGAAGGGTTGTACTCGATTGGTTCAGGTGCAGTTGAATCAACTATCAAACAGATTGGTCGTCGAGTGCAGCTTTCAGGCGCACAGTGGCATCGCAAAAACGTCCCTCAAGTGTTAGCTCATCGCTGTGCTTATCTCAATGGCTTAATTGGTTCACCACTACCTGTCATCTAAGTATAATTGCTTATAAAAAAGTGACATACTCCCCTTGTAAATTGTGGAGAGCAAGATCGTTACTTCGTTACTGCAGAAATTCAATGCTGTATTTCCGGGCAATGTCAACCATGTCTTTATTATTCAACGATTTAGAACTATTAGCTTGAGAAGCTGCCTGGACTGTCTTGCCATCATTGACTGGAGTTCCTAGCTTTTTGCTCATTTCGTACTCAAACTTTTGAAACCATAATTGTTCTGGATTACCCGCCATTGCAGTAATTAGGAAATACTTTCCTGGAGTTGTACCAATATTTTTATAAGCATGAGGCGCACCAGAAGGAATATGAACAAAGTCACCTGCTGTGGCTCGAATCGTGTCTTCCGCCCCATCACCATAAAACTCAAACTCTCCATTAACGATATAGAAGATTTCAGGTGGATGTTTGTGTAGCGCAGGTCCAGATTGTGGTGCAGCAGTAATTTCTATTACTGAAAGTTCACCAGAAATATCTTCGCTAAGAGTTTTGAAGGCAATCGAGTCGCCGCCAACTCGAAAAGTTTCGCCTTCACCTGGTTGAATGAGTTGGATAGCTTGATTTGAGTCATTAGATGCTGGTATAGCCATTGCATTTAAGGGGGCTGCAATTAGAGAAATTACGATAGCAAATGCGGCGATGATCTTTTTCATAGATTTACCTTTAAACGAATACTAAGGTTTAATTTCAAGTATTAGTCAGTTTCAGAACAATCGAATAATTACAAAATTGGAGTTGTTTGCCCCATTACCATTTGCCAGCACCCATCTCGTTGCACGTAAACATGAGAGTCACGTACTTGCTCTGGATCGCGATCTAGCATTTTCAAGGTGAGACGAAAATTGAGGATAGCGATCGCATCTCCATAGCAATGTACTTGTATATCATCAGTGGAAAAAAATTCAAGCTGTACAGTTCTGACGTTTTCCAGTTCTGCGGCTTTGTCCATAACTCGACCGTCTGGAAACACAGACAAAAAATCATTAGGTAAAATGCGGTCAACAAATAAAACGTCGCGATTGAAAACTGCATTGAGAAATGCTGCATCCATCTCCAACAATTCGCGCTCTAATGCTTCTTTAGGATTACTCATGCCTATCTTTCCATATTGCAAGTTTGAGCTAGAATAGTCGCTTATTAATGAGTATCTGACTTTATCGCTCTTCCATCACTTTTATGAGATAATAACGCCGCACGTAAATCAACCCTGCGCGTTAATGCTTTTACCATAGAACCCTTTTCTAGCAACTGACGAGCGACATTGCCCCTTGTTTACCCGTCGCACCTGTCACAAGCACTTTCAATGACATATTAATCCTTCCTTGAAGTAAGTAATTGTTTTTTCTGGTTTCGAGGTTTTGATCCCCTCCAAGATGTGCATCGCGTTACTTGTACATTACTTTAATTAGATTGACACGCTTTCCAGGAAGCATAGTAGGTTTCAATTTCATCAATAATCCCTGTATGACGAGGACTCCAGCCCAAAATGCGATAGGCTTTGCGTGATGTGATAAATTCGTTCTGGTTAAACCAAACGCTGGTTATATCGTCTTTTTGCGACGGTGCAAACTCAATTTCACCTTCGTAGCCTGTGGCTTCCAGACAAGCTTGCATTACCTCAACGCACTTAGGACGCTGCTCGTCGGCAATGCAAAAAATTTCCCCGTCAATCGCCGCGCCACTTTCTGCTACGCGCACGTAAGCCTCTGCTAAATCACTAATATGTACCCAACTCCAGCCTTTATCGCGATCGCCTCGGTAGATTGGTTTCTTCTGTTCGCCCATCTCAAACCAAGTGCCACTAAGGCTAGAATGTCCATCTAGTCCATACATAAAGCCAGGACGTAAAATAACTTTGCGACAATCTGGGATCGGTATGGCAAACAATTCTTGCTCCATATCCATGCGAAAGGCGAGTTTATGGTCTGGATTAGCAGGCGTGGTTTCATCCATTACTCGCTCCGGGCGTTTGCCGTAGATCGAGCAGCCTGTGGTGTAGATGAATAGTCGCTTTCTCGGCGTTGCTTCTGTCACTGCGACTTGCCTAAGCGTTTCAAACAGCTTTAAATCGGCTTCTTGAGGGTCTTGAAAGTCCATCATTGCATGGATGAGAACATCGCTATCTTCAAGGTACTTGCGATAGGTTTCGGGCTGTTTAATATCGCCTAAAGCCAACTCAATCTCACTGCGTTGCAAATCTTTTGCACAGGATTTGGTAGCATCGCGTACTAAAGCATATACGTGATGCCCTGCTTGCCGCAGAGCAAGCGCCGCATAGAATCCGGCATATCCGGTTGCACCTGTAATAAGTATTTTCATTTTTTCATCTTCCTTTTGAATGCGATTACCTTACTAGACTTCACAAAACAATGCCAGTGATTGCTCTTGTGAGGTAGCCAAGCTGTTATTAAGCATATTGAGATTGCCTGATTGTGTCTTTAACAAATCTGGCGAATATCTTTCTAAATCTTGCGGTTTGCAGTTATCTCTAACTTCCGATAGAGCTAAAGTTTTTGCCGATATTGAGTCGGAGTAACGCCACTATGCTTGCGAAAGAAGTTTGTAAATTGCCCTTGGCTAGAAAAACCTAAGTATTTGCTAACGTCAACAATGGATAGATCGACTTTCTTTAACAATCGCTTTGCCAATTGAATCCTTTGTTGCACCACATACTGCCATAGAGTAATTCCCGTTGTTTGTTTGAACACGCGCGAAAAATGATACTGGCTCATTCCTATGGTGGTGGCTATCGCCTCCAACGATAAATCTTGGGTTAAGTGACTGTGAATATAATCAATCGCCTGCCCAATATTGGGACACAACGCACTATTAATAATCGGCAGAGATTGCTTTTCGGCAGAGTAATATTCGATCAAATGAGCAGCTAGAGTAATCCCCATTGATTGCACATACACTTGATTATTTATAGAATCAGCCTGTAGAGCTTTTCTTAAAGCCAACCCAATTTGATGAATTAGAGGGTCGGATTTAGCAAAGTGCGGCACAATTTCAATGCGCTCACGAGCGCCACTTTCCTGCGCTACTTGATTGATAAACGCCGGAGCGAAGCTTAGTAAAATTAGTTCTTGTTCGCCCTGAGAATGAATCCAGTGATGAGTATGAGCAGGTACGACACAAATATCGCCAGCAACAATGTATTCATTTTTAAACTGTCCATTTAACTTACGTTCTGATTGCACAACTCCCTGAGTTTGAATGGCAACTACGTGTTGAATTGGGTAGTGTTCAGGTGTTTCGTGGGGCGGAGAATGGTGATTTTCTAAATACAATCCAGCCAAGGCTGTCTTGCTGCTAAATAGCAAGTTGGCATCAGGAAGGACTTGTGCAGTAGCTGCTTTCTGGCTGTGGTCGATAGCAATAAGATTCTGTTGCATAAAATCTAAAAATCATAGCACTATTTGTTTAGCCAAACTACATATCGTAAATAGTGAAAATGACACAGGGCGTAAGGCACTTGAGGTAATGCCATCTCAACGGCTTTGCGAAGCGACTGCTGACTATCACTCAGGACTCCAGCAATCGGTATATCTAGAGCGAATGGCACGCTCGTTAAGCACAGATGTCGTACTTTCAGGTGTTTCAGCACTTTGAGAAAATGATCGCCATGAAGTAGTGAGAGCAGTGCTTGTAAGTGGAGGTTTTCCTGAGTTCCAGATTCTCCCGCTCTCTACGCAATTCATTTTCTCCAGCCCTTATCAGTCAACGATTTCACCTTAACGAGCGTGCCATGCGGCTGTAGACTTTAGAGCGTGTAAAAAGCTTTATATAAAAAGCTCTTGGGGTCCAAACACTGTAAGATTACAAGGGCTTTTTCTGTGGTTATGTAGAGTAAGTGCATAATATTGAATTTTCTCTTACAATTGTCTAGCAAATTGTTCCACTCAAGTTACTTTTGACAGTGCCAAACTCCCAGAATCCTGCTGATACATCCAATACTACCGTTACCAAACTCCTAGAAGCTGATGCCTTCCTAGCAACACAAGAAACCCATTTGAGCGCTCAACTTCAGTCGCTCCAGGAGAAACGTCACAGTCTGAAAACCGTTATCGACCTTTTCACTCTCACAGATACCGCCACTGCTACACCGATAGCAACACCACCTGAAACACCAGTTGCTGAAGCCGAGGCTGAAGTTAGCGACGAACAGGCTGAACTTCCTGCCCAAGATGTGGTAACTCCAGAGCTAGACACTTCAAAGACAGATACTACTGATAATGTCGAGGCACAAGCACTGCCAGCTACTCAAAAGCGGCAAGCGAAGAAGAATTCAGCCTCTGCTAGCAAAAAGCAGAGTGCTAAATCTAAATCCCAGAATCCAAACAAGGAACAAGAGACTTGGCAGCAGTATCTACGAGAGGAGTTCAGCAACGCTACCCTAGCTACTGCTGTATCTGAAGTTATGCAACGGCAGCCAGAGCAGGTACTAAACGCTGCGGCGATAGTAGATGCCATATTTGTGAATGAAATACCACACAAAGTGCTAAGTAAGGCTCGTGAGCTGGTTTCAAATATTCTCTCAGTTGGTGTCAAGAAGGAAAAATGGTATCGAGGTGAAGTAGGCAGCTACAGTGTGTCCAAAGCAGCAGTTGAAAACTCGGCAACATAGTTGTTGGACATCACGCTTGGACTTTTGCTATCTGGTGGGGAGTGATCGCTTGTCCTAAGCCAGATGGGCTCTGCCATAATACCAGAATGCTAGCATTGTCAGTGCGAGCGCGCTTTTACTGCAATTCCCAAATTCATATTTTCCAGACTAAAGTTTTGAACCTTCGATGCTAACTATTAGTGGCCTGTGATTGTACATGAGGACAGTAGTATTTTTCGTCAGCAAATGAAATGAGTGAAGACAGTTTAAAACAGGCTCAAATGCAGTATGTGGCTTTACAAATGGAACAAGTTCTGCATCACAAGCGATTAGAGGAACTTTGGGAACCAGACAAAGTATATACGGCTGTTGAGCTAAATTAATTAATCGAAGTTATGGGCAGAATTTCGACTCATGCTGCTGGTAAAGCAGTAATGTTAGGAATTACTGAAAAAGCCTTGACGAAAGGGTTAACCCCTACCTTTGGTGCTAATGCTGCCGCGCTAATCCTCAAACAAGAAGCTCGTGCTAATTCACGCCATCAAGTAACTAAAATCATTAGAATTGCAGTTGCATCATTTCTCGGCGGTTTTTTCGGAATACTTTTGGGAATGCTCGTAGGGCAAAAAATTCTCTACCCTGAGCAAACTTCACCCCAGAATTCTGCTCAAATGAACTTGCGTTAGACTCTGTAGAAAAATGCGAAAACTACCTGAATGCCAACACTGCCATTTTTATGCTGATATATAGTCATCTGGTTTGTGCATTGCATCCGAATGGCCTTGTCGAAGAGAATAGGGCGTGTCTGCAAACCTTAGTGAAGGTGTAAATGAGAGTGATCGAACTGCTCGTAGTGTTGACGCAGTATATCTCTGCCATAATCATTACCATTTGGGGTTCGGACGACAGTATGAATATGATTGCGAGATGGCTTTTTTGTTCCTAAAGCTTGACCTGCCTGATGATCGAATTCAATCAATACTACAGGAGAGTGAATTCGGTAATAGAAGACACTGTTATCATCGAATCCTCCCATCCAAGCAAAGTATGTGTTCTCTAAATGTTGACGGATCTCTTCCATCTTGACTTGGGCATGACCATCACGAATATTACCTATATATTCTTGAATTAAGTCAAGCAGCAGTTCTTGTTGACCGCTCATCAGGTCGGGAAAAGAAATTCCTTCGTAACGTAACTCAAAATTATCCCTGAAAGCTGTAGTAAAGACTTCTGGTGGGATCTCTCTGTTCAGGATTGCTTTGTTCCGTTGCTCGACAGTTAACGCCCGAATTGTAGCTAACCCTTTACTTTCTTCCAACTCAAACACGCGAGTTCCAGCATACTCGCCTTCTGTTGCCCTCACAGGCTCTGACCCCATGAAGGTTGGTGCCATAACAACTTGCTCCCCTAAAACAAAGTAGTTAATGATTAAGTGATGTCCCTCAAGTTGCCAACCCCAAGGCTCAGTCATAGAAGGTTGCCCCATGAAGCTAAACCAATACAGTTCTTTGCCATACTCTTCAGGTTTATTCGTCAACTGCGCTAACACCTGATTTAGCCGCATGATATCCCTTGTTGTTTCAAAGCCTCTTACACTTAAGCTAACTCTCAATAAATTGAAAGCTAGTTGTTTTTGTCGCATAGTCATTTCTTTAAGCGCAATTCCTTGACGTGGGTAACGATGGATATTGCTCCATCGCCGCCACTCAATAGAATTAATTGGAAATAAAGTTTTCTGTTTTTGTTGTTGATTTAACGTTGCGATTAAGGAGTCAGCAGCTTGTTGAACCAGTTTGGTAGATTTTCCTGTAGGTTTAATTGAGTAAAGCTTGGGTATAATTTGCCCATCTGTTGTAATGCCCCTGAATTCCTCGTGTAAAGCAGATTCTGCTTGCTTCATATAAGCCGTAAACGGGTCATTTGTTACAGCAGCTTCTGCTTGTGCCATGTGAGATACCAGTGGGCGAGCAGTGCTAGATCTAGGATGTCCAGTTGCAGATAGGATGGATGCTCCAGCTGTCAGTCCAAACAATTGTAGAAACTGCCGTCTTTTGAACGAACTCATAATTCTGTCGTCTGTAGTCTTGAGTTTACAGACAGCAGTGTAGACTAGCTATATCGGTCAAATCTTTCAAATTCCCGCGATAAATTGCAAAATAAGCGCGAAGTTGGGTAAGCTAACAGACTTTCTCATAGGTTGTTACGATACTCCCGAGGTGTTAGCGCTGTATAGCGACGGAAGACATTAATAAAATGGCTCTGATGAGAGAAGCCTATCGCCTGAGCAATCTGGGCTAATGACAGTTGTTTATTTACCAGTAGTTTCTTTGCCTGTTCAATGCGGCACTTCAATACATATTGATGCGGCGTAACTCCCATACTTTGTTTGAAGAGTTTACCAAAGTGATGCGAACTCACATGAGCTACCCTAGCTAATTCTACCAAGCTAATGTCATGCTCTAAATTATTCTGAATGTAATCAACAACTTGATGTAATGTTGACTTGGGCAGTCCTCCTGCTCTAGAGTCACTGGTAATCTTGACTGAGCAGTGGTGTCGAAGAAGATGTCCTGCCAGTACCGTTTGGAGAGATTCAAGGTAGAGACGATCTATGGGGTTCTCACGTTTTAGTTCGGCTTTGAATGTATAGGCTAGCTGCTCTAGAAAAGGGTCACGGATAGCAAAGCGATCCATTAGTTCAATAGTTCGAGGCACGCGAATGCCACTCTCAATTGCGGTTCGTTCCAGTAGTGCGGGAGGTAGGTAAATTGATAGTAATTCAACTTCCGCTTCCCACAGTGACTCTACTTCTTGATGAGCGGGTATAAAGTTGAAAACACCTGGAGCTGTTGGAGCACATAACAGTTTTCCCCCATTGATTCGCCGTTCTAAATAATCCCGATTTGAAATGTGAAGGGAAATTCGGTGTTCTGGTATGCCTGGGTTAACAATTCGCTCTGGTGGAGGTGGATAAATCTTGCTGCATACTCTTATGCCACTCCACACAAGCTCGCTGTCTGGATCTGTGAATTGTTTGACTGAACCTTGAGTCGCAACTAATTCGTTTGTGTTAGCAATTACTTGTCGCATTATAGGGAGTGCAGCAGAAGTCTAACCTAATTATTGTAAAGCCTTTTTCTACATCACACCTTTATCAAAGGAGTTAGGCAGAGCTTACAAAATCATACCCAGACTCGAATAGCAGCAATCATTAGCATTGCCAGATAATTGACTGCATATTTTTCGTATCTTGTTGCTACCCGTCTGTACTGCTTAAGCTTATTGATCGAACGCTCCATCCGATTGCGCTCAAGGGTACAACCCACGGTTGAACCTTCCTCTTTGCTGCTGGTTACTTCGCTTTGGGATTAAAGGAGTAATCCTACTTCGACGCAGTTGTTGACGAATTGCCTTACTACTATAGGCTTTATCACCCACTAAATACTGGCTACGATGCTTTGGCCGCCCTTGCCGGAGCCGTTTAACTTTTCCACCTTTGACCAATGCCCCAAATGCTACTACAGAAATCTTAACTCCTGCTAGGCGGCAGTTCCTGTATAGACACGATCACTATATTGCTAGGAGGCTCTCGAACTACTTTAGTTGTGAAAATGAATTGAGAAGTTAAGTTAATCAGTCGGATTTTGATGACTTGCTGGAACGAATTAGTACCAATGCTAACCTACACGGAATTGATGCAGTTGGACAACTCTTAGGTAGCAATTTATTGTTTGGTTACGAGTACCTTTCTGATTTCAACATCAATGAATGGGAAGAAGATTGGGAAAATACCAAGAAATATCCATCAGTACCCTTTTCAGTGCCAAGAACAATTGCTTTTGTCAAAGAACAGGTTGACATTGTGCTTGACTATCCCTACTGATAGAAGGCTGTAGATGCTGAGTAGCTTTTAAGGTTTGGGTGAAGAAAGTCTCCTAAGCTTTGACCAGATCATTTTGGTTGACCGTTGCGGGTTATCCGCCGTTTAACGAGGTGTAGTCATTTTCGATATGTTCACTACTGCAATCCGACTGACAACATTAGTGATTTCAGGTTCCATGAGTTTTATTTCTTCGGGAATACAGGCTTAACCAAGACCGCCGCCATCAATGTTGAAAGCTACCCCTGAAACATAGGATGCTTCTGCTGAAGCCAACCACAAAACCGCAGCAGCCACTTCTTCTGGCTTGCCCACGCGCTTGCTGGGATAGGCAGAAACCAACTGTTCTTTGGTCACTTTCCAATCCCGTTCTACGCGCTCAAGCATGGCAGTATCGATTGCTCCTGGCAACACAGCATTGACTCGAATCGTCTTGCCGTACTCTTGCGCCGCCATTTTTGTCATGTGAATCACAGCGGCTTTGCTAGCACCATAGCCGACGATGTTGGCAAACGCCCGTTGTCCGCCAATACTTGCCATGTTGATAATCGTTCCGCTACCTACTTTGAGCAGGTGAGGAATTTCGTATTTCATGCCCAGAAAAACCCCACGAGCATTAGTATTCATTAGATCATCAAATTCAGCGATTGCAGTGTCAGCAATCGGGTTAGGTGGGTAGTCCACGCCAGCATTATTGAAGGCGATGTCTAAGCGACCATATCGAGTGACACAAGCATCCACAAAAGCTTTGACTTCGGTTTCTTTGCGAACATCGGCACGCATATAGGTTGCATCGCCACCCTTGCTGCGGATTGAGTTTTCTACTTGCTTGCCCAGAGCCTCACGCCGACCGCAGAAAAAGACTTTCGCCCCTTCTTTAGCAAACAGTTTGGCAGTCGCTTCACCAATTCCAGACGTTGCCCCTGTAATCAAAACTACCTTGTCTGCGAACCTGCCATTTTGACTCATTTTCTGCATGGGCTGGGGAGGATTTTGATTGTTGCCTTGTGCCTGCCCTGCCAGGGTTACCGCAGCGCCTGCGAATCCCAAACCACCAATCGAGAGAATGCGCCGACGATTCAAGTTTTTCATTGTTTTTTTCCTCTGTTTTAAGGTTAGGCAGCACTTAATTTGTTGTAGTATAGCCGCCATCGATCGCCAGATTCTGCCCAGTCACAAATCCAGACGCATTGGAACACAGCCAGATCACCGCTTCAGCAATGTCATTGGGTTGCCCAACTCGCTGCAACGGAATACTCGCCGCGACCTGCTCCAGCATTCCTGCGGGGGCGTTTGCCCATAGTTCAGTCTCCACAGCACCCGGACTAACGGCATTGATGCGAATTCCCTCTGAAGCATATTCAGCCGCTGCTGCCCGTGTCAGAGCCGCCACTCCACCTTTTGCAGCTGCATAAGCGCCATAGTTTGGTACGCCCAAAATGCCGCCTTGGGAAGACATATTAACAATGGCTCCCTTGCCTGAGCGCAACATCGCCGGGATTTCGTATTTCAGGCACAGCCAGACAGATTTAAGATTCACTGCAATCTCTTGCTCCCAATCCGCTTCTGAAAGTTCGATCAGTCTGCCAGGTTTGCCTGACCCAGCATTGTTAAAGGCACAATCGAGCCGACCATATCGTTCTAGAGTGCGCTCAACTAATGCCTGCACCTCTACCGCTTGTGTCACATCAGTTTGAAAAAAGCTCGCTTCACCTCCTGCTTCAACAATCTGTCGGACGGTTTCTTCGCCTTCATTCACTCGTCGTGCTGCAATCACCACTTTGGCTCCTTCCCTAGCAAAGGCGATCGCAGTAGCTCGACCAATTCCGGAACTTCCTCCCGTTACCAGCGCAACAGTCTGTGTCATCCGTCCACTCATCTATCCTTCTCCTGTTTTTAAGCAAAGGGTTTTACTCGCCTGAGACTGTCAATTTATAGTCATTATTCCTGTGCAGTGATAGAATCGGCAAGCGTTTTCTGAAAATGGGTGACAACAGCTGCTAATACTTCTTGGTTAGGAGTTAAGCGGTATCAGGGCAGTGGAAGATTAATGTGTATGAAGCGATCTCATCTAGTGTATTAGGACGTGGTTTATACTCGCTTTTAGTTTTCTAGTTGAATAAATACATGAGGAGAGCAAATGTCTAGAAATAAACTACGTAGAATATTTATCTCTTTAGGGTTGGCAGTTGTTGCACTGGTAATGGTAATGTCCATAGCAACTGCATCAAATGTGCGGGAGTTGCGTATGGAAGATAAGTGTGATGCGGCAACTTTCCCGCCAGAAGCTGGCTGCACGAGCAATGGTGGCGTTACCTTTCAAGAGTTCCTGGCAAAATTGAATCCCCAAGACAAAGGTCATCGAGCCTGGAAATTCAATTTTGGTCGTGAACACATCGATTTAAATGAAACGCTCAGAGCCACCAACATAGGCGGCGAACCTCACACCTTTACAAAAGTTCAAGAATTTGGCGGTGGCTGTGTTGCCACACTCAATAGTCCCTTGGGGCTAACGCCAGTTGCAGAATGCTCAGAGCCGAATATTTTCCCTAGCACGCTTGTCACTTCTAAGAACAGTTTGGAGATCAAAGGAGTAAACCTGGGCATCGGTACTCACAACTTTGAATGCCTCATCCATCCTTGGATGCGAATCACAATCGAGGTGCGAGCGGATTAATAATGTTTATAATTGGTTCAGCAGCAACTGATGATAGCGCTCGCTTCATCTACAACCAAACCACTGGTGGTCTATTCTTTGATGCTGGTATAGGCGCAGCTTCTCAAGTGCAGTTTGCACAGCTTTCTACTGGTCTTGCCATGACTAATCTTGATATTTTTGTTAGTTAGCTAAAGTGAATTTTTGTTTAGCTTGTAGCTGCTAGACAACTTCTTGAAATAGCAAAATTTAGTCTATGCCTTCTACCATATACGGTTAGAAGGCTTTGTATTTGGCGTTGGTAAAGGACAAGATGAACTAGGCCGAGACAGGGACATCTCCAAACTTAAGGTAGTGAATCAACAACCGAAGAGAATGCTTCAGCATCTCAACCGACTTGGAATAGCATAAGGTCTTACGATGCAGACGCGCCAGATAGTGGCGCAGACGTGTGTTTTCGCCTTCGACTCGAATCATGTAGGTCTTGCTGACAATCTGGTCGCCGTCGGGAAGGAAGCCTGGATAGACTGGGTTGCCATCACTAACCCAGAAGTAACACTGCCAAACTGAAATCGCTTCCCACAAAGGGCGAAACGTTGCCGCGCTGTGGTCACCCACCACCCAGCCTAGAATTCCCGGTGCAAAGTGATCTACCGCAGTCCAAATCCACAGTTTATTCTGCTTTTTGCCCACGTATGTTTCGAGTTCATCAAGTTCCCCCACTTGGGGGTGTTGCTTTGGGTCGTAAGACTCTGGCAACCGTTCTCCTGATTGTTCAATCCAGTTCAAAATCGTGGTGTGGGCGATGTTGGTGACGCGGCTGATGCCTCGCACTCCCATACCATTGACATACATTCTCAAGCACAACCGTTTCACGTCGTCACTGTACCCTCTTGGCTCGTATTCTGTCAGAAACTGTCGCCCACATCCAACACAGATATAGTTCTGCTTGTGCTGACGATGCCCATTTTTGCGAATATGTTCGCCACCACATTCAGGACATTTCATCGAGATTCCTCTTTAACTTCCTTTCCGTGTCATTATCTAATATCTAAAACAATAGAATCTAAAATTCATCTGCTAGTTTACCAACGCCGGCTTTGTATTTAGCCAGTGAAACAGTTACTTTGCTAGCTCTAATGTTGTGCATTCAACTACATTTATTATTCGTCATCAATTTTGGGTGACGAGTGAGCGTAGATACTTTTTGGAAAGAAACTATAAATTCCAAGTCACGTAATTAACAAATTGCACCCATCCCTTCGAGCAATTTTTGAGCAAATAGTGGTGGCACAGCATTCCCAATAACACGACTTGCTAATGTTCTTTTTTCAGGTAGTTTATAACTATCAGGAAAACTTTGAAACCTGGCAAGAGCGCTCTCTGTCATTGCTACAACTCGACCTTGCTCTAACCATGCCTTAGCTTGTTTTTTTCCTGCTGATGCAGTGATCGTAAAGCTAGGCTCGTTAGACTGCCTGAGCGTCAGACTCCGGTTGCCATTTTCTTGAATTGTACCGTTGCTTTGACAATCAACAATAAAAGCTCTTGGTGTTACACAGGGACGATGCAGCCAATGGGCAGTCACACACGGAGATGGTTCGCCATCAGCACGAACTGTACAATCTCTAATCGTGTTTCTGCCATCAACTAAACTTGTTCGTGCCAAAGAAGGCATCCGCGTAATCTGCCAAGCAGCAAACTGGGATTCGGGTAGAGTTGGAATCAGATCCGCTAGAGCTTCATACCATCCACGCCACTTTTGCACTGGTGGTAACGGTGGTACAAAACCATCTTTGACAGCTCTCAAGATCAGCCTACGTCTTGTCTGTGGCACACCCCAATCTGCGGCATTTAACACCGACCACTGCACCCAGTAACCGAGCCTGTGCAGTACATCGACAATGGCGTGAAATACTCTCGCTTTCCGGTAAGCCTCAACATTCTCCAAAATAAAGATTTTTGGTTGCAGAATTTTTAGAAACGGGATAACTGAAAACCCGATCTCAGCATCAACTCTTTTGGGTAGATTCTTGCTTCTGGCAACACTCCATTCCTGGCATGGTGGTGATGCCCACAGCACATCTGGGCGCTCAAGGCTGTTGGGGTTCACCTCAGCCACTGATTTAACAATTGGTTGATGCCCCAAATTAGCAGCGTAAACTCCTGCAATGTCTGGGTCGTTTTCTATTGCCCAGATCGGTTGAAATTGTGCCATTGCTGCCCCGATATCAGATCCGCCTCCGCCAGAAAACAACGAGGCAAACGTCTTCATTCTTTGCCCTCGCTCTTTATGGCGTTAATAATGGCATTGCACAGAGATAACTTCGCCCCATTACTCAAGTCGGAAAAGTGTTTGATATTGGGGATGTTATCGCCATAGTATTCAACGTAAACACCCTCTGGCTTGATAGCCAAAGCCATCAGCACAATCAACAGCGTGGACTTCTGGGCATTGGATAATTTTTCTAGCCAACAACCGTAGGAGTTCTCAATATCGCTGAGGATCTCTGCATCCTTCGTACCACTGGGAGCAGAAGCATAGTAGCCGAGTGGTTTGATCATCGGTGTAATGGCTGTAAAGTTCTTGGGTCGACAAAATAGACTTTTAACGGCGGTACTAAACGAGTAGAACGCACCGAGTTACTTGGGTTATCAGCCGTGCCTCTGCCTAAATTCGTTGGTGCTGTCCCCGTGTAATAAAGTCTGGTTCTGTTTTGCATCGGGTGAGTACGGTGGTATATTTGTCCCTCTTTTTCAAGCTTTCTCAGCAACTGCCCAACAGTTGCCACACTAACGCTCAGTTGAACTGCTAGCGTTTCTTTCCTTTGTCCTGGGGAGTTTACTAACATTGCCAGCAAGTTCTCTTGCCTTAATAGCAACGAATCAGCTTTCTTATAGTTCGTTCTAGCGGTCTGCTTTTTGCACACCCCGCCCCATACATCATTGGGCAGAACTCCTGTCGGGAATACCAGCCGTGTTGTGGGTGATTCTTGCACCAGGGCGATCGCGCATCTTAAGCGCACGATGCTGAGGATTTCCCAGCATCCCTCATGCAGTTCCCACACCACAACGAGGGTCATACCATCCGCTCGATTAATGATAGTAGATAATGGTTTCATCGCTTTACCTCTAATAGATGCTCTAAAACAGCTAGTTCTTTCGTAATCCCTTTAGCAAGAGCGTTTCTTGCCTTGGACAGACAATTGCAGTAGTTAATTCAATGGAGTTGATGAATTTACCGCCATGAGGGTTCAAAGAGGCGCTTGTATGCTTTGGCTTAGTCACTGTGTATAGAGCTAGAGAGTGCCAACCCCGCCCTCTGCTCTAACGTTAGTAATTGCAAATGTTGGTCTCAGGAGTGCAAAATGACTTCATCAGCTAACTTACGCGAGTAGGTAACACAATTGACCATATATTGGCTCCTGAAAAATAAAAGCAATGTCGTCAACACATCGGTCTAGGAATCATCAGCATGGATACCTTGCAGCCGCTCTCGGAGGTGCAATCGGTGCTGTAGTATTGATGATTTTGGGTCAGCATTCGGGGATTGCCTACGTCAAAATGTTCATGCCCAATGCCGAATTAGAGGGAATTATCCCGCCCTTAATCGGCGCATTTATCGGCTGGTGGCTTGGTTCAGTTTTAGGATGCTGGTTATGCTTGCTCTGGGGACACTACCAAGGGGCTAAAAGAACGGCTACCTTGCTCTTGGTAATAACTCCGTTGGGGATAATCGGTTGGATGTTTGCTTATGTTAGTTTTTTGAACTGGAGCAGCGTTACTATGACTGATTTAGAGGTTGTACAACTACAAGTAAGACTTAGGCTAATAAGCATTGGTTTTATGGTTGTTGCTTTACCATTAATGGCACGGTTTTTGACTTAACTATTTGCCTTTTTAGATAGACAAAAGCCCTAGCGTAGCTACACTAGGGCAAAACTGCTAATTTTGTTTTAGCTACAGTTGGTCTTCTCAAGCGGCTGAGTGTTTTTGATTCTTTGTTAAAGCTATTCGTGTCGCTATCATTGGCGGCTGCCATCGGACTGTCAAAAATCCGCCGTCTACTAACTGGTAGCTCAAATAGTTTCCATGCGTCCGCTGCCACCGACCACGCTCATCTTGCTGGTAGGCTGACTCAAAACTATGCGGCTCAGGAACGCCATTGTTCCAGTACAAGCGGCACAAAGGCCCAGACGCGACCTTGTAACGGAAGCTTTTACTAGGGGAGGTAATAATTGAACCCAACCACTCTACACCTAATTCGGTTAAGTCTGCTTGGAAAAACAAACCCGCAGGCGCATAAAACCGCGTTGGGGCGGGTTCAAATGCACTACATTTACTCATTCCAGCTTAACTGCTCCTAAATCAATGCGTAATATTTGCTTTCTTGACTGCCTTAGAGCAACAGGTGTCTTAGGCGGCTTTACTTTGTTTGTTATTTGTTGTGTTTCTGCTCTAGTTCGTTGCACTTGCTGATTACGTTAATAGTGAAGTTTTTAACTTTACCATCAACCTAGCAATGATTAAGAAGGCTTTTTTTAGATAATGTAGGTATGAAAGGATACTTAAAATATTTTCATGCCTCGGTGAGGCGATTGCTGGGAGTTGTTGTGTAGCTCCAACTTAACTAAAGAGCCAAGATTACTGGGGCACAATGTTTCGTTTACATTCTCCTCTGCCAAGAATAGCTTTTTAAACGGGAGCATCTCACTTTTGTAATAAGTACAAATACTCAAACACAAAATCAAGCTTTTTCAGGTATTAGTCAGAAACAAATCTGGCTTCGGAATCTCAATTTGAAAACCCTGTTTTTGCTAAAAGCCCTGATATGTAAGATTTATTGCAACAAGTATAAATACTTTTTGCAAAGGTGAGATGCTCCCTTAAACTCGGGAGCATCTCACTTTTGTAATAAGTACAAATACTCAAACACAAAATCAAGCTTTTTCAGGTATTAGTCAGAAACAAATCTGGCTTCGGAATCTCAATTTGAAAACCCTGTTTTTGCTAAAAGCCCTGATATGTAAGATTTATTGCAACAAGTATAAATACTTTTTGCAAAGGTGAGATGCTCCCTTAAACTCCTTCTTCATTTTTTGATTTTGATAACCTAACTATGATTAAAAAACCCCAAGCTGGACTTTAGCAGCATTGATATGCTTGTCTATTTTTGTTTTGATAGCAAAAATAGCGTAATTTAAGGGTGAAGCTGAGTGGCGCTCTATAGAATGCTCAAAAATACCGCTCCACACCTTTCCTCCGGATTTTTCATACCAATATATTAAATCTCTTAAACTTTGCTCTCCAAAAACAGCCATGTGTCCTGAAAAATCAATAGATGGATCGCCCACCTGCCCCTCAGACCAATCGATAATACCGCTGATTTCCCCGTTTTTATCAGCCAGAATATGACCTGCATACAAATCACCGTGAATAAAAGTAGAAAAATTAGGCCAAAAGTTGTCGGTATCTACCCATGTTCGCCATCGGGTTTCCAGTTCCGCACCTATTCCCATTTCTCGCTTTACAGTCTCGATATCATGCAAAACTTTTTGTCGAGCCATTTGGGGTGTTAGTAATTTTGAACCCATTAAGACAGCCTTCTGGACTGGGATTTGATGGAGTTCGACAAGGACTTTAGCTAATGATAAAACAGTACGGGGAGCTTTGTGATCGATATTCCATATAATCTCGTGTGTTTCAGAGTTAAAAGTTATAACAGGCTTATCCTTCAATAAGGGATATGCCACTAGATCCGGACTTGCAATTTTCCAGTCGGGGACTGAAATAGATAAGTGTTTTTTTACTAGATTTAATATTTTTTTCTCTTGTTCAATCTGGTCAGCTAAATTTTCACGACGAGGTATTCGTAGTACCCACTTTTGCCCGTTGACATCGGTGGCAAATGCCACTTTGAAGTCAATCCCCATTTCATTAAAGAATATATCGCCACAAAGTTGGATCCCATGGCTAGCGGCTAAATGTATAACGTCATTTCTTTTCATAATTTTCTGCCTAATAATTATTAGACTGAATTATTCTGGCTATCCACCCAGTTAGCTAGATAGGCGGAATCATTCTGGGAGTATCTTACCTTTATAATAAATATTTATACTCATAACAACAAATTTTACATATCAGGTCTTTTGACAACAATAGGGTTTTCAAATTGAGATTCCCAAGCCAGATTTGTTTCCGATTGATACCTGAAAAAGCTTAATTTTGCGTTTGCGTATTTGTACTCATTGCAAAAGTGAGATGCTCCCTTTTTAAACCAACATAATGGGGATGCCGAGTCCGACATCCCCATTACTTTCTTTTAAGTTATCTGACAGCTAAGTTGCCCACTTCAACGCTTCAGTTGTAGTAGTTACTTTCTGCTTCCAACTGACGCACTAGGGTTTGATCCCCTTTTGCTTTTGCTACTTCCAAGCGGTGCTGTAATATTCTTTGAATATTTGCCCGGTGATTTGCACCTGCTTGTAAGCGCTGTTGAGTGTTGTTGTTCATGCTCGACTCTCCTTTTACCGATGACGCACACTTTAATCAATTATTTTTAGATCGGCTGCTACCCTGGCCAACATTGACTTAGCACGTTGTTGGGTTCTTTGGCGCTCAGCACTCATGAGCTGACGTGCTTGGGACGGAACCATTTGGGTGTCGTGATTGGATTGAGTATTGTAGTTATCGAGTTTCATCTTCGCCTCTTTGTGATTATTCCGAACCAATGAGGCGCGTTCCTTCGGGCGTTATCCCTACTTCCGTCTCTTTAATTAGAGAGATGAACGATTTATCCTGACTATTTAACTTTAGCGCTCACCTTTTTCGGCTGCCTTCTACCACTAGATATAAAACGTTACCCAAATAAGTTGTCACGCTTATTTAAGGAGAAGTATAGTAGGCTTCAAGCCTTTGTAGCCAAGCATCCCAAGACTGAGCAATGTCAATGTCAAACAACTGAACGCGGTTGGGAGATATGACTACAACGGCAGCTTGTTCTACCTCGATTTCATCCAACTGCTCGAATGCTGCTTTATAAGCCGCTATCTAAATTGCTGCTGACTCCATTGACTCGAAGCTTTACTTGTTGTTATGCACAATGCGCGATACCTTTCGTCGGTATGCTCTTTGTCTTCGACCATGCGTTGCGCTTACGCAGAGCGACCCGGAGCGCAACGTATATTTCCGTTTATTCAGCGCCGGGATTCTAAAAACCAACGCTCAACCCAAGTCTTGCAAACAGGGCAATAACTAGCATCCAGACCTGGGATCATTTTTGTGCCACACTGACCGCATCGTTCCGCGTCTACCGCTACAACATCCCGCCCTCCATAGCAGTCAGTTCGGTGTTTTTGTACCAAGAGAGCAATAAGATTACGATGGCAAAATGTGCCTTTAACCTCCCAACACAGTAAAGTTAAATCTTGTTTAGGGTCGAGGCTGTTCAACCATGCTTTGACTTCCCCCCAAGACTCCTTAATCTGCATTCGATAACGCTTTCTATACTCAGCTTCATCAATTTTTTTTGTTTCCCACTCAGTAAGTAATTCTGCTCTAGGGATGAGAAATTTCAAATTATTTGAAACTTTGAACCCTTGGGGAATGCTAGGGGAAATAGATAGCAATCGCCCATAATGATGTTGTGGCTCGAAGTATGACGCTGTGTAAAGCATAGGGTTATTTTTGTGGCGTGAACGCTCTTTGCGGAGTAGAATTTATCCTTCAAAGAGCGTTAAGTTATATATTTGAGCAAGTTCTAGAAGCCAACATCAGGGTCTACATCGCTTGAGGCGTTAGCCAAAGTTCGTCTACTTGGAGCATGGTCTACCGTTGCTACGGTTGCCACTCTCGGTGCAGTCCCTAAACTCGCTGCGGCAATTTCCTCTTGTTGATAGTCTAGCTCTGCACTATATAACTGATTAAATGGTGGGAGCGCCGCCATCTCCCCACTTCCTGGTGCTATTGCTGGCGCAGACAATACATCAATTCGCTGCCCTGGTTCTAGTGCTGACCAAGCGGTATCCTTGAAGTGAGTGTAGCCGACAAAATAATTCTTCCAGTTTTCTGTTGTCGGCTTGGAATGTGCCACTACCCTACAACACCAATTCTTCTGTCTATCACCCGCTAGTTCAGCAGTAGTAGTAAAACAAAATACTCCCAAGCAGTGAAACAAATCATTTTTTGGCTTGGCTGATATTTGATTAGTAATTGCGTGGCAAGCCTCTAATTCTGCTTTGAATGCTCGTCTTTCTATTTCAAATGTCGCACCGTTTACGCCACGTGCTGCATACTTCAACGGTAAGGTATGCAACCACTCGTTATTTTCGTCTAGGAAGAATACTAAATACAATCGCTCAGTTTTGATGTTTTTATCATCTTTTAGGGCGGAGTCGTACAGCCCCACAACTATTCTGGTTTGCTGTTCAACTGATGCTTGGACATCATACTGATACAAATCTGTTTTTGGACAAACTAGCATTCTGGGATTTTGAATTAACACTCCTTGCTCTGTCTGACCAGAGCGAAAGGTATGGCTAACTAACTGATGTTCATCAAAGTTAATCCAGCCACATTTTGCCATTGTGCCAACCGGGATAAAGTAACCACAGTGTTGTTGATCGTTTAAGACAATTATTGTTGGTAGTGCTGCATTCTTGTCTACAAACTCATCGCCAGTAAAGATATCATGCTCGATTGTGTCTACCATTGCTCTATTCCTGCTTGATAGTTGATCTAAATTAATTGGATAGCTTTTTTTTGTTCAGCACCTAATTACTTAACAGTTGCTGAATACTCTTGTAGTTGGATTATCTTCACGTTAAGTTTTTGAAGGTATTGTCGTAACACCTTCTTACCTTTAGCTTTCGCAGGAGGATAAATTTCTCGGTAATGCGCCTGGTGATAACTGCTTCTAGGTCGGTACGAGCAGCACCAAAAGCGCCACAATGCAGCATTAAGCTTGAAGTTGTCATTAGTTTGAACCCTTGTTTGCTAATAGATTTATTTGGTTACAGACGGCTGTTCTACCAGCCCATCAATGACATCGCCCAAAGTGTCCCAATGGATATCAGTGACTTCTTGTAATACCTTCCATTCGCGCTTATGAATCTTCGCAATTTGCACTTTGTAAGTATCTGTTGCTTCGTCAAAAATGACGTAAACATGACCCCTATGCTTCAGCCCTGATACTCGAAACAACAGTCCACTGGGCATCCCAATAAAGTCCCGCACCCCCCAGCACATCATTTTTCGACTAGCGGTTGCTGTCAATTGCTGTAGGATGACTTGGGCAATTGTTGGCTTAACTTGCAATTTGTTCATGGCGTTTAATTCCTTGAAAAACTTTTAGATGAAAAAGGACGCTTGATGTAGTGGGTAAGCGTCCTTTTAGGAGAGGAATATTTTGTAAATACTACTGTTGGTTAACCAGCGTAGGCAGCTAAAACCCTCTCTCGATGCTCTTGCCAAAACTTATTACCAGCAATATACCGTTGGGCTATTTGCTCACCCTCAGAGGCGTTAGCCGCTCTCCCCACTGGGCAATCTCCCACCCACACGATATACCAATCCCATGTAGAGTTATAAGTTACTGACCACTCTTTAGGTTTAGCAGCTTTCGGCTGTGGCGGTGGCTGAAGGAAACTATTGTATCCCTGGAGATAGCCGTTAGAGTAGGGGCAATTAGCCTCACTACACATTGGCTGAAACTTGTTTGAAGCGTCTAACATTCCATGAGCGCGACCTGATTTGAACTCCTCTATCGCTTCCCAGTTCGGTGTTAGCTGATAGCCTACCGAGTCTCCAGCAATTCCCACTGGTTGCTCTTGCTTCACTTCTGCTTCTAATTCATCCAGTTCCGCTTTGTAGAGTTCAATTCGTATCCGATGGGCGTGGAATATGTCAATGTTAAGCGGAATCGCGCGGTTATAGTTAATCTGATACCATACTGTGTCATCTGTGATCGCTATTGAAGTGATATCTCCTGGCGTTACCTCAAACAGTGTGCCATACGTGCTTTCGTCCCAACTGATTACTTTTGCTGCGAGGGTGTAATCCCGTAGATACGCTTCATCATCTTTGTTAATGCTGCGGCTAGGGTTGATGACACCTGGCTGGAAATTAAAGGTATCGACTTGAGAAGATGCTTTATCTTGGGTTAACATTTGTATTACCTATGTAATAGGAAACAAACCTGTAGCGATCGTCCTGTCAAGTTGAGCGCTACAGGTTTTGTCATTTGCAAAATTATTGTCCATAGAAGACTCTCACTTCTTTGCCTTACCATCAGTTACTTCGTTTACTCGGTTCGGCTCATTATGTCGGAAATAACTGGTGTGACCTTCTGTATTCCGTTCTAGTTTTGAGCGGAGAGGTAGTTCACTTTCCTCATCCGCTATATTTATACTATACTCATAATCATAAGTATAGTCAACCATGAGGATAACTATGTAATATATCTTTACGGTTGTGAGTATAGTCAAACGTAAGTATAGTTATTCGTGAGTATACTAAGAAGAGGCACATCATTAAGACAATAAGGAGGTGAAAAATGTGAGATGCCTACGCATGACAGTACGTAACCGGATTAAGGAGCTAGTTGACGGAATGAGTAAGACTCGATACCAGTTTTGGAAGGAAACTAAGTTAGCCCAAAATACGGCATATAGGCTATATGACGATCCAGACTACATTCCTGGCCCTACTGTAATGGATAAAATTTGTAAGACTTATCTAGGCGTACAGCCAGGAGATTTTATCGTATACATTCCTGACGATGAACTTCCAGCAACCGTCACTGGATCAGATAGCCCCAAGGAGTTAGAGCAGAGAAAAGAGCCGGACGTGCATGATTACCCTAGAGAAACTAAACGCACCCGCTCCTTTATCACTATTGTTTCAGGAGTACCAGAATCTGCCTAAGTTACTTTCATTCCGTTGCTGCTTTTTTCCAAGTAGCTTTAGGCCGGGAGGTAAATTGGGTAGTGACTTGAAAACAAAGGGAAACACTATGACTACTAAAGTTTTTACTGCCATCATTCATAAAGAAGAAGATATGTATGTGGCCCAATGCCCAGAAGTGGGGACAGTCGATCAAGGAGAAACTATCGAGGAAGCGATCGCCAATTTAAAAGAAGCGACACAGCTATATCTAGAAGAATCTCCTCTACCTGATGCTAGTCCCAGGCTGATTACTACCTTTGACATCACCTATGCCTAAGTTGCCAAGAATATCGGGTAGCACTGCTGTCCGTGTATTAGAGCGCTTGGCTTTCTATAGAGCTAGACAAACTGGTAGCCATGTTGTCCTTAAAAAACAGATTTCAGGAGGAGAAATTGTTTGTGTTGTTCCACTACGCCGGGAGTTAAAAATTGGCACACTAAGCGGTATTCTCCGCCAAGCCCAAGTTACACCTGAAGAGTTTTTAGAAAACTTGTAGGCGATCGCGTCCGTCTAGACAACTTCGCGATCGCCCCGTACTGCACCTGAGCCATTAACTACGAGGTACAGCCTTATGGAATTTTCGCATGAGTGCGCTCTTGCTCTCGTTCAATCAGATAAACAATTTCCTGTAGATTTCGATAATGCTTGGCAGTGGATTGGTTACTCGACCAAGCAGATGGCTCGAAAAAAGCTAGTTAACAATTTTGAGCCAGAAATTGACTTTTTAATCAAAGGATTGAAAAGCTCTACTGGTGGACGTTCCAGTGAATTTGTTGCCTTAACAGTTGACTGCTTTAAGTCTCTGGGAATGATGGCAGGTACAGAGAAGGGTAAGGAAATACGTCGTTATTTCCTTGAGTGTGAACGTCTAGCTAAGAAAGCGGTAGAAATCATCCCCGCCCAGGCTCAGGAAATGGAGCGGATGCAGCTTGAGCTAGAGTTAATCCGAGCGAAGCAGCACTATCAAGACACGAGCTATGCTATCGTTCTATCCACCAGTCCTGCTGTACTGGAATGGCTGCGCGGCGAGACTCCCCGACCCAAAGAACTTGTGTACCGAGATCGCTTCCTCGATGCTACTGGTCATGAAGTTGGTAGCTCCAGTGGGCGATCGCTTACACAACTGATTGCTGATGCTGGCTTGAACCCGAAATCTACCAAAGACCGACAGGCGATTAAGAAAATCCTCAAGTGTCACGGGTTCGACTATGACCGGAGGCAAGGCTGGTCTAGCGCTTCTTACCTACACGAGTATGCGGTACTAGAAGACGAAGCTTACTCGCTTGCTCTAAAGGCGGTCATAGGGGAAGTGTTAGCAGCAGAACAAGCCCCGAATTTGTTTATTCATTCTCTACAGCAAAAGGCTATCAGTCCACACAAGCAACCGCAAAGTATCCAGGGGCTAGAAGAATTATAAGGGTAGGCGATGGTCGCGGAGCGAACCGACGAAAGGCATCGCTTACTTGACCAAAGGCAGTACAAGCGCGTAATTACAGGCTATTGAGTAGCTTTACCCTAAACCATTCTTTTTTCCAAGTAGCTCTTTGATCAAACTTTAATGGGTGAAAAAGTGGAAAGGGTTTAAATATGTACCGTAGTCAAGACTCTCTCTACGATTAAACCACTTGGGGCTACCTGATTCTTTTAAACCTCAACTAACAACACTATGAGCCAAATCCAGTGGACACAACAGACCTGGAACCCAATACTAGGTTGCACTCAAATTATCGGTAATCCTCAAGAACTCAGTGGTTGCCAGAACTGCTACGCGATGCGCCAAGCATATCGTAATCAGGCGATGAAACTAAGGGGGTATCAAGGGTTGGTCAAGAAGTTAAGCCGAGGTGAGATTGTTTGGACGGGCAAGGTGAACTTAGTTCCCCAAGCGCTGCTCAAGCCTTTGCAGCGCCAAAAGCCTACCACATGGTTTGTCAACTCGATGTCTGACTTATTTCACGACTCAATTTCATTCGAGTGGATAAATCTGATCTTCGGCATTATGTCGCTCTGCCCACAACATACTTTCCAGATTTTAACGAAGCGTCCTGAGCGAATGCTGGAGTGGAGTGAAACAACTCACCGCGACGATTGGTGCAACGCCTTAGTCCACTATGCTTGGTCGGGTGTTTCTAAGTTAGTCAATGGCACAACGAAGCTCGACGAATCTATCCGCGCCCCTGGCTTTCCGTTACCCAATGTTTGGTTGGGTGTCTCAGTTGAGAGCCAATTCGCTGCGGACGAACGAATCCCCCTGCTGTTAGAGACACCCGCAGCCCTACGGTTTCTCAGCTGTGAGCCGTTATTAGAATCTGTGGATTTAACAACTGTCAGATGCCTCAATGGTGCTTTGACACAACCTGGAGTTGACTTTAATCCGGGGCAACCGCTTGGTACTTTTAATGCGTTATCAGCAGGAATTTCTTGGGGAATTGTTGGCGGCGAATCGGGACATAATGCTCGTCCCTGTTCGGTTGACTGGATACGCCATCTGGTCAGGCAGTTCAAGGCAGCAGGTATCCCGATTTTCGTAAAGCAGCTAGGCACTGACTGGGCAAAATCGTCTGGTACTTATCGGTATCACAGCAAAGGTGGTGATCCTAAAGTTTGGGCGGAGGATTTGCAAATTCGAGAGTTTCCATGCGTTAATGCGATGCCCTCTCATGGACTTGTACGGAACCGGATCACGGCAATGGCTAGTGAAAGGGTCGATATTGCCAAGAGTGAGCGCTCTTGAACTAGGTCACGCAACAAATGCGCTCACGCCCTCTCAATCTTTCTTTTCCCAGTAGTAATTAATTGCGCCAGTACAACCAAATAACAAGCGAGATATTTTAACCGGAGCAATCAACTATGAGCTTACAAAAACAACCTGCTCGACTTAATAAACAACCGTCCAATCCTAAATCTCCAATTTTTGACTATGCTACCTTAAACTTAGAAACTCGAATTGTAGTACAGCAGCGTACATCAGAAATTAAAAGCTTGATGCGCCATACTGCCTCTGACATTTTCGACATTGGGCAGAAGTTGACTGAGGTAAAAGCTCAACTCGGACATGGATATTTTCGAGATTGGTTAAAAACTGAGTTTGATTGGAGCTTTTGGACAGCAAATAAATATATGCAGGTGGCTACTAAGTTCAAATGTGTGAATTTCTTACATTTGGATATTGCTGTTTCAGCTTTGTACGAATTGGCTGCTCCTTCTACTCCATCAGCCGCTTTTGATGAAGCTATTGAACGCGCTGCACTAGGCGAGGCAATTACTTATTCTAAAGCTAAAGCGATTAAAGCTAAAGCGCTGACTCAATATGGGCAGGAGCCAATTCAGTCTCAACCATCGTCCGTCACCATTGATGTGCCTGCCCAAACGATAGAAAGAGAATTATCTCTAGAACGTGGTACTCAAACTAAACCCTCTCGTCCTCCCACTGCGTCTATATCCAACCCTCAATCTGGCGTTTTTGGACAAAAGCAAACAGCAAATGATTTGAGACTTGGCAGCACGGTGGAGCAAGCACCCCCAAAGGTAGAGCGTCATCATTCACTACCAATGGATGTAGACGACCCAATAGATGTAACTACAAAGCGATTAGATATCGCGCCAGATGCTCTGGCTAGCTCAGGGTTCTTATACGTAGAAAATCTTAGTCACGAACAGATTGAAGCTTTGTGGCAAGCACTCGCTCACTGTACTTCGCTTGAGAAGTTAGCACTACACAACTGGTCTAATTCACAGTTAAAGCGGCTAAACACAGCCGTCAACCAAGAACTCAACCAACGATGCCATCACATGGCACAGCTATAGCACCCTGATCACCAAACAAGCGTTCAACCAACAACTTTACCCATTCGTGTTCTAACTAACTATGCCATTTTTCAAAAAGATTTTTTACTATATGGGTGATTCAATGGCTAAAATTAGAAGTGCGTTGTCTTATGCTCTGCTAATTTCCATGCCAGTTTCAGTAAGTCCCTCGGCTCATCAAAACTTCGATTACACACTTCTTGATCCTAAAACTTCCCAGTTTGTGCAACAGCAGACTGGTGAAATTCGGGTATTAATGAAATTGAGTTTTGAAAGCATTGTTCAAATTGGACAGAAGCTCAAAACGGTAAAAGAGCAACTGGGACACGGCTATTTCCGGGATTGGTTAAAGGCTGAGTTTAAGTGGGGAGCCTGGACAGCAACTAAATTTATGCAAGTCGCTGAACGATTTGAAGGTACGAACTTTTCCCATCTAGATATTGCGCCTTCCGCTCTCTACGATCTAGCTGCGCCTTCAACTCCACAAGCTGCTCGTGACGAAGCACTCAATCGTGCCGCATCTGGTGAGACTATAACTCACACAACTGCCAAAGCTATTAAGCAGAAGTACGCTACGCCTTCACCTAAACCAAAACAACAGCCAGAACCAGAAGAAGCCTCACGGTTGCCGTCGCCACCATCAACACAAACGCCACTCTTAGAGCAGTCGCGTTCAAAGCCACAAATTGTCGCAATTCTTCCCCCAAAACAACCTTTAGTTTCAACTAAAGCAACTAATGTCTTAGTTCCACAGTTCGGCTCGACACTACAAGGAATCCAGCCAACTCCACCAGTTTCCGCCCCTGATGTACCTGGAGATTGGTGGCAGCTAGGGCGACATTTACTCTACTGCGGCGACCCTAATTCACCCCAATTTCTAGAGCGGGTTAAGCAAGAAGTAGACTTAGTACAGTTGCTAGTTGCTTTCCCCTCAAGTGTAGACTGGCAACCTGCTATCCGCGCCAGAGCGCGACTCATTATAGACCAGTTCTTACCTCAAGGTAAGAAATTAGACGAGCTTGATTATTTTCTAGAATCAGCCCTGCTCCTCTACTCCCGCCTCAACGAAATAGTAGTTAGCTGCTATATCCCCTCACCGGAAATTATTTCAATTATCAATCGACAAAGCCGCCGGGGTCTATTTGCTGAACCTGATTCAAGGCGAGTAGCGGCAGTGATCTCGGACTGGAAAGGAGCAGGTTTGAAGGTTGAGCGCGTTAACTAAGAGCAGCGACTGCCTGAGTCAGAATATCTCGAATTCCACCCTGATCAGCGCATAGCAATGGAAGATCAAATAGTTAACAAAGATTTCAGCAAAATTATTTCGCTAGATTTAGCTTTACTAACAGCCAAATCCAAGTATAATATCCTCAATTGAATAAGACTTCGTGGGTGGGAAGGTCTGCTGTCAACAGACTGTTTTATTCCGCCACCGAAGCGCTCAACCTTAACCTTTACCGAGGAGGTCAAGCATTATGCTCTTAGTAGTATTGTGCAGCTTCAGTGCGTCCGTTGTCAAACAAAATCTGAAATTTTTCTCCCCAAGTACGTACAGGAAATGTTCGAGCCCTGTGCCTGAGTACGTAGCAGCGTTTTTAGCCAGTAATTATTACTACTCGAATGAAGGCAAGGCGTTAACAAAAGCGATACCGCTCCTGGCGGCTTGCCTCAAAAGGAGCGTATCTTGCCTTCAAGCAGCAATCGTAGTAAACTTTTGCCAAGAAATATTTTTAGCCCAATGCGAGTTAAAAACTCGCAAAACAAAATCTTCAAGGACAGACTGCTGTAAAAGCTGGAGTTCAGCAACTACTTACCCATTTGAGGAAATACTTGGTTCTGCCTGGAAACAGTGGTTAGTTAATAGCGCTCTTGCGAGAGACTTAGCGCTACAAGCTCAAAAAAGTCTTTTGCCTGTATTAGTTTAAGTCCACCAAGTTCTTAAAAAATAAAAGCCGAGACAGTGCTACGCAAAACGAACGCCATCCCGACACAGCTTTGTCACTGCTAATTTTAGCAGGGGTTTGAGCAATTGCGCTTACGTAGCACGTAGTCTCGGTTCCAAACAAGGAAATCGAGATGACTCACGAACAAAAAAAAGTACATTTTTACCCTTCACTAGACAATTTAACCATTGACCGTGCTCCAGCCATCACCCACGTAGAGGTATTGGGCTACAGCTATTGTGAGGTGAAGTAATGGTAGCTGTAACAAGTGCTGACAATCAAGATTCTGGCCAAAGCCGCCCTGTTTCGGCAAGTGAACCATGTTTAATTTGCGCTCATACTGATTGGTGTTTCCAGGTATTTGACTTTAAGAGTGACTTATCCAAAATTATTTGTGGCAGAGCGCAGCCGGGTGACGCTCCCGATGATTGGGAATGCTCAGGTCAGGCCAAAGATGGGCGGAATATCTTTGTTAAGAAAGGGTATCGACGTAAGCGAAGAAAGAATCGACAGTATCCAGAGCTAATCCGCCTGATTCCGTCCCCTCAAACAGATATTCCTAGCTGGCAGAGTGTGGTCGTCTCGCTAGAGCAGTTGAGTAAGGGTCACACCGTTCGACTCAAGCCAGGAAATCCAGGGGGAGACGCTTTATATGAAGTAAAAAAACTGGAACTCGGCAAGCGCTCTGGAGCTAATTGTCTGGTAGCGATCCTATCGGGGAAAGATAGTCTAGGTGGCACGTTAGAAATTGCCGCTAGCGAGATTCAAGAAATTGTTACCAGCGACCCTGATACTGGTGCTAAAGAGCAATTCATTGAGTATTACTACTCGGAAGAACTCAAGGTGGTGCGGACGCAGTGGAGCGATCGCCGCTTAGTTTACCCAGGCAAGAAGAATAAAAAAGTACGCCCTTGGCACAAAGTAAGCGACTCTTGGACGGAGGGCAAGGGGAAACGCGAATTTCCGTTGTACCGAGAAAGTGATACCAAAAGCGCGATTCGTCGGGGCGAGATGGTGTTTGCTGTTGCAGGTGAGCAAGCAGCTGATACTTTGGCAGGGCTTGGACTAGCAGCAACCACAAACCAGGGAGGGGAAGCGGGAGCTTCTCAAATCGCCCTGGACTTAGCACCTATATTTCAAGAAGTTGCTATCAGTTCTAAGGCGGCGACTGAAGGAATGCCTAATGCAGAACAAGAGCCAGAAGTTGAGTTATTAGAACGTGACGGCGTACTCCAACCACTGTTAGTGATTTGGGGAGACAACGATCCCAAAGGCTCTGATTTTGCTAATGAATTACATAAACTCTGTCTTACCCATCGGATTTGTCACGTCATTCTTGACCCGCTACTTGTGTGGTCAGGGATGCCGAAAAAGGGCGATTGCAAAGATTGGGTGGATTGGTGTCGCTCTCAATCTATGAGTGACGAAGAAATCCTAATTCGGCTGGAATTAGCGATTGAAGCGGCAATTGATTCGGCTGAAGAAGATTCTCACTATCGGCTGCAACGCAACAATTGGAACGCTCCTACTTCTTGGAAAGGAGAAATTGGTAAATGGATTCAACCCAAAGAAGGGAATCCATACTGGCAGCCCTGCTGTAACTTCGATTTCCAAATTGAACGCGAGTTGCAAGATTCATTGGGCGGCGGATTGGTATTGCAGGTCAAACGCCACTTTGAAAATGCTGATGCTCAAAAGCGGGTCATCTTGAACTCAATAGACTATACATCTAGTGACAAGTTCGTCAACGCCATGAAACGAGCGTTGGGGACAGGAATTTGTTGCAATTTGACTAACTTTGAGTTGAATCAGTTGTTCGCCGTGCGGCTGCATGAGTATCGGACTTCTCGTCGGGGCAAGGTACTTAAACGAATTGAGTGCTACGGACAGCAAGAAGATGGAACATGGGTATTTAGCGATCGCCAATTTACCCGTGAGGGACAGCTAATTTCTGAGGATGAAACTGGATGGGTATTTAGCAATGTATCAGCAGAAGGCGACGAAATTCCCTCACCTGAACTTGCGCCACCTAACCCAAAAGCGTTAAACCGCTTAGTAGATACGGCACGGTTGTTCTTTGGTAACGAGAATATCCACCAATTCCTGCTGACAATCGGGTGGGTGATCGCGGGGCTACACTCGCAAGAAATTTTTAAGGACAAGAAGTGGTTTCCGTTGCTGAATATGCACGGTGAACCAGGAAGCTGCAAGACTTTGGCGGGGGAAGCTGCGTTAAGTATAGTTGGGTCAAACTGGGCTTCTAAAGGTATGGTTAGTCGCGCCAGCGTCAGCGCCATTTATGAACACGGCAGCAAAACTGGTTCACTACCGTTCATTTGGGATGACCCGTCACGTAACCCTGAGACTGAAGAAATCTTCAAAACCTGGGCAAATCGGAAAGCTCGTTCGGTGCGCGGCAACCGCCAGGAACCAAAATCACCCTTGGGTTCAGCGTCGAATCACGTCATCGGTGGCGACCAGGCGGCTACTTATACTCGGATGGTGCGGTTAGCATATGAACGAGCCAAGGGCGGTGATAATTCAGCCTTCACTGAATTACTTGAAGCGCAGAAATTCGCTTCTGGGGCATTGCCCTCACTTCTGCAACTTGGTTATCCCAAGGCGGAGATCGCGCTGTTAGAGAAACGACTGCTACAACACTTGCCCAAAGCACACGCTCGGATTGCTCAAGCGTTAGCGCTTGTCGTCTGTTACGCCCAAAAAGTCGTGGAGATATCTGGGGGAAACGAGAATATTTTACAGTGGGCTATTGCTCACCTCTGCCCTGCCGAGGACGATGCTGATAGTGCTGGGGATAGTTTGGTTGACTTTATCAGCAAACTCCAGGCACTTGAGGCGATTGATGAAATTGGCGACTGGAACAAGAGAATCGTCACTGACAACCATACAGGGCAAAAGTTTGTCGCTATCTATGCGACCAACGCCTGGAAAATGGTTGATTTACGGTTTAAGCCCGCTACATACAACGAAAAAAGCTTGAAAGTTCTGATTGACAAAGCTGGTGGCAAGACACACTCAGTTACGCTCAAATTTGCAGCTGATAAGGCGCAGGTAATTACTTACTACAATGCCTTAATTACGCCGCGTAATGATTCTGATGGTAATCCGCTCTTACCTAACAAACCCCGTACAGCAAACCGCAAGGCTTGGTTAATTCCGCTTGCTCTGTGGGGAGAAGAAAATATTTCAGATGCCTACGGTGACGATAATTATGGCGGTGATGATTATTCGGGCGGTGAGTCGCATCCTGACCTTGAAGGCGCAAGCCCTGGAAAAATCTTGTCTAAACTTGGGCAACCTGACGCTCGTAAACTCGCTACCGCTCCGCTAACACACAACGACCATTCAGCACCACCGACAGATAACCCAATACAAGGTTGCCCAAGTTTAGATAGCTTTAACGTTGCCGCTACCGCCGCTACCAGCCGCTACCAAACTTCGGTAGCGGCTGAAGTACCAGTAGAATCAACTGTTTCAGACTTTTCTAACCCTACCGCTACCGCCGCTACCAGTTTTCAAACAGAAAGACAAGAAGAAAATTCTGCTGTTGCTCAAAATGAAATTACAAATTGTCAGAATACACCCCCCAATTTTTCATCTGTTTCGGTAGCGGCACAGGATGTAAGCCCCATAAGCGCTCTAGCCGCTACCAGTCCGGCGGTAGCGGCTAAAAAATTCGCCAACGTGCAAGAACTGGTTAATCAAATACTGTTGTGCCGTACCTGGATTGATTTAGTCGAAACGGTAGGCAAAAACGCTTCATTGCTCAAAACGGCAACTAAAACTATGACTCATGAGGAGCGGCGTGGACTTCCCCGCCTCCTAGCTGACTATCTGTGCTTTGACCCGACCTATCTAACTCAGCTTTCATGGGTTCCCGTAAAGCTGAGAGATAAAGCATTACAGCCGTTGACATTTACTATCCAACGCCTTGGTGGTACTACGGGTAGTGTCTTAGATGCTTGTATCGAGTACCTTTCTGGGTGCAAGTTTGTGTCAGTAATACACGCAGGGACACGGCAGGAAACATGGACATTCCAGACGAGCGAGGGTATGAACATCCCTGTTTTTGACGTTGAGGCAATAACAGCGATTGCTTTAACAGAGTAACGGCGATGTGTTGGAGGTTTTAGAGTCGCTTGCACCAAGCAGTAAAAGGAATTCTTAATTGTGTCTAAATCATCAGGACTTGAACTAAGTAGCGTTGTCGTCGAGGCTTTGGGGGAGCTAACACCATATGAGGAGATTGAACGACATCAGTTAGAACTGCGTGTAGAAAGAGGATTTCGTGAAGCTGTTGCGGCGCTACGCTCCTTGAGAGATAAACGGTTGTATCGTTCCACTCATAAGACGTTTGAGGAATACTGCCAAGGCAGGTTTGGTTACAATCGCTCCCGTTCTTATCAACTAATCGATGCGGCTATTGTTGTAGACAACTTAAAAGAATGTCCACAATTTGTGGACATTTTGCCGACCAACGAATCTCAGTGCCGTTGGCTAACTGGCTTCATGCCAGAACAGCAACGAATCATCTGGGGTGCTTTAGTTGAAGAAGGGCTTCATCCTACTGGAACGAGTGTAAAAAACAAAGCCATAGAACTGGAAAAAAAAGGCATTGTCGAGCGGCTCAGGGAAAAGCCTTTAATTCCTGCCACCAATTTTTGCTCAGTGGGTGATGTATTCAGCCTGATTCGATTACAAGGGTCTGAACGCAAATACAACGGCTGTTGGGCTGTAGCATCACACCTAAATGACTTTACTCTAAGAGTTGATGTTCATAATGCAACAATACTTGTGAAACCGGAAAACCTCAAACCAATTGATGAACCTGACGTGCGCCGCCAATTGCCACAAATCCTCAATCGGATTAGACGATTACGTGAGTGTGGACTGCTGGATCGCTGTGCTTACACAGTGCTGGATTCTTTGGGGCGGCAAACTTATTTGACCCCACTGGAAGATAAGTTTTTAAAAGTAATGGAGCAGGAGTATGGAATCAATGACTGAGCAAGGTTTTCTAAGCGCTAAGTCCACCATTGATGCCGTTATCTATCACGCTGTCGGCTGCGTAGCTGGCACATATCAGCCGAGTGAAGATAATGTTCACCAAGGCATTTTTATAACCGAAGACGGTTTGAATATTCCGGCTAAGTTAACGTGGCAGTTTCGTGGGCGCTTGAAAGCGAAGAATCCAGAATATGCAACCCAACCAGACTTTTTTAACCAGCCTTATCGGTGGATAGTCTACCCAAAAACTGACCCGTTGCAGTTTGACCTCAAGGCGATGAAACCTCTTGAGACTGATCTTACAAATGGTTCAAGGTCAAAGTTAGATGAGTTCCGCGTCGTGGGAGAAGTTCAGTCAAGTGAGCTTGGTGTGGTAAATGTTCACCTTCAGCGTAACCAGCAGCAGCACAGAGGAGGGAAAAAGGCATCAATTAACCTCACATTAGCAGGCAGCTTACCAATAGAGGCAATCGGGCAGATTTGGGATCTCAGGGTACGCCGCGATGGGGAAAATCTCACAATAGTAGATGGATATCTCTATCAACCAAGTGCTCAAGACTTGCTGTGGTTAGAGCAAAACCAACGGCAAGCAACAGCCCACATTTCAAAATTCCCAGCGCCCATTCTAAGACAGCAGCAGTCAGCCGAGATTCAGGCGGATACAACCATTGCTGCATCTCAAAGTCATGTTGTTGCACCAGAGTTAGAAGCTTATGACACTCTTGATGTACAATCACTCACCTCAACGAGTGCTGACAATAAGATAACAACAGGCAAGATGGAGGTAGTCGTCAAGTTGAATCAATTCCCTGATGACGTAAGAACTGTGGACAACGGCTGGAAAGAGTTTGAAGTCAATACAGGCGATTGTACTGTCACGATTACCGTTAAGCCTAAAGCGTTCGCAGCACTAGAGCAAGCACAGCAAGCTTATCCCTCTTGGGTGGCTGCGATATCTGGGCTGATGGGTGAAATGACTTTAGCAGGCTTTAGGCTGGAGTCGCCTGCGATTAAAGTCTTTGAGAAGAAGGCTAAAAATACTCAAGCAGAAGAACCTAAAACACTGGAAAATTTGGAGTCATCACCAGCTAATCAACCGCCTGGAGCCGGACAAACTCAGACACAGCAGCAAGTAGCGCAGCCTAAACTAGAATCCCAGTCCCAACCATTGCCAGTTGCTAATCCAATGCAGCAAGTCAAAGAAACGCTCAAGCAGCAACCAAGCAAAACCTCGCCTCATAAATCCCAACAGCAACGTGACAAACCTGCTGTTGGGAAAAAACAATTCTCCCCTGAAATGACGAATTCAAGTGCGCCGCAGCAGAAACCAGTCTTTCAAGTCAAAGTTAATGACCGAGTTTTTAACGACTACGATAGCGTCACTCTTAACAGAAGGATAGTATGTGTAGATGGTAAGGCTATTGCTCAAACTAAGATGGCAATCGTTATCGGACAGCCAAAGACTATGCAAGCAGACGGTGGGGTAACTCAAGGTAATAACCAGGCAGTCCTCCTGAGTAAATAAAGAATTAATTAAAGCCGGGGTTCGACTTTTAGGCTCCGGGAGCATCCACTTAGAACAGGCTGGACACTATGGAAAAATACACGCCGTTTTCAAGCCATCTTCCGAATGTGTTAAACGGCTGTACCTATAAGGCGCTGGAGTTTTTGGGATGGCACATAAATTTAACTCACTTTGATTCAAGCTGATTACAATGGTTATCTAGCGATTATGGTGCTATCACAGCAGAAAACGAAATTTTGAATGCAACGCCGCTTTATATTAGTCTTAGAGAGAATAGAACAGAGCTATGTCTAAGTTTAATCAGCAACTGCCACCACAGATACCTCAGTCTAGAGACAAAATAGAACGTGCCATCTGTCTATTAGGTAGCCGGGTGAAAGGAGAACTGACGAGTAAGCCACAGCAAGAATTGAGCGCCTTAGTTGGTCGTTATCCAAACCCACTTGAGGCAACTGCTTGGAAACAGTCTTTAAAGCAGATGCTCAAACAGAAACAGAAACAGAAACAGAAATAGTTAGTCCAAGTCTTTTTTAGTTACAGGCGCAGAAGTTGCCATAATTGTCTTCAATTGGAGACAAATTATCTAATGGGCGGATTTGGCTTTGGCAACTTCTGTATCTAAATTCCTAACTTCTGTTGGGGTGCAGCATTTAAAGAAATGTCCGTAAGTGCGAACGCTCTTTAGGTAATTTGGCTGTTGGATGTCGCTTTAAGTAACGCACGTTAACTCAAAACCTACCTTGAACTATAGTAATCTTGTACTATGTACAAGGTAGAAACATTTATTGTGGCTCAAAGCCGAATAGTTTTATCCCTCAGTAATGAAGTGAGATGTCCCCTACTCCTAAGATCGATAGTAGAATCACAAGTTCAAATCAACAGGAGTCGTTAACAGGGGTAGTAGAACGTCTGACTTACCACTCATCTGAGTCAGGTTATAGCGTGGCACGGCTAAAAGCGTCTGGACACAAAGACCTAGTAACGATTGTTGGCAGCTTCCCCAACATTCAAGCTGGACAAACCCTAAAACTGTTCGGTTTTTGGCGCGAACATCCGAAGTTCGGTTCTCAATTTACTGTCACACAATACCAGGAAACTAAACCAGCAACGCTCACGGGCATTGAGAAGTATTTAGGCAGTGGGTTAATCAAAGGAGTCGGGCCTGTCACCGCTAAACGCATTGTGGCGTATTTTGGTTTAGAGACACTCGACATCATTGACTATCAGATCGAGCGCCTAGTAGAAGTACCAGGCATTGCCAAAAAACGGGTAAAGATGATTCAGACTGCCTGGGAGACGCAAAAGGCAATTAAAGAGGTGATGTTGTTTCTCCAGAGTCACGGTGTTTCTACTACTTATGCCGTCAAAATTTACAAGCAGTACAGCGATAAGGCAATCGAAATTGTCACTAATAACCCCTACCAGCTAGCGACTGATATCTACGGCATTGGATTTGTGACAGCAGATGCGATTGCTCGAAACCTGGGCATTGCCCCAGGCTCGGAATATAGATACCGCGCTGGTATTATCCACGTTTTAGGAGAAGCGGCAGAAGATGGTCATTGTTTCTTGCCCTATCCTGAACTGATAGAAAAGGTAGTAGAACGTCTAGCGCTAGCAGATCATCAGCCATCGCATATTGTGGTGAAAGACTTGATTTTTCAAATGGGGATGGATGAGGAAATAGTGATCCAAGGTCATCGACAACACCAATTCATCTGCTATCAAAATCCGTTCTATCAGAGCGAACAGCATTTAGCTAAAAGACTGCAACATTTGTTAAGTCGTCCAATCGCGGTAGATTTGCTAAGAGTCAGCGCGTGGATTGATAAGTTTACTGCTGCTGTGGGGCTGCAACTTTCCGCCTTACAGCGGCAGGCAGTAGAGTTGGCAGCGAGTGAGCGGGTCTTGATTCTCACAGGCGGCCCTGGAACTGGTAAGACTTTTACGCTTCGTACTATCGTCGCCCTGATGAAAGCAATGGGCAAAAGTATTGCGCTAGCTTCCCCTACTGGACGTGCAGCACAGCGCTTGAGTGAGATGACAGGATTGGAGGCAAAAACAATCCATCGGCTACTAGAGTTCGATCCTAGAACGATGAAGTTTAAACGGGATGTAGATAATCCGATAGAAGCACAAGTAATCGTTGTGGATGAAGCTTCAATGCTCGATTTGTTCTTGGCTCACTCCTTACTCAAAGCAATCCCTACTGATGCCCAACTGCTGTTGGTAGGAGACATTGATCAACTGCCGTCAGTTGGGCCAGGAAACGTGCTGCGCGACTTGATTGCAAGTGACGAAGTGCCAGTAGTCCGGTTGACGCAAGTGTTCCGTCAAGCCCAATCAAGCTCCATCATTAGCAATGCCCATCGCATAAACTCTGGGCAGTATCCGGCGCTAGAATCGGTTTCTCCCACTCCTAATTCTGATTGTTTGTGGTTAAATGCACCCGAACCTGAACATGGGGTACAAGGAATTCAAGAACTGCTAGGAGATTTAATTCCCAAATTAGGTTTTAACGCTGTGCGAGATGTACAAGTGCTGTGTCCGATGACCAGAGGAGACGTGGGAACGCGCAATCTCAACGCGGTGCTTCAAGAACTGCTCAACCCACCACGTCTTGACAAAGCTGAATTAACGCGCGGCGGGATGAAGCTGCGTGTAGGAGATCGCGTGATTCAGAATGTCAATGACTATAACCGCGAGGTGTTTAATGGTGACTTGGGGGCGATCGCTGCGATTGACACAGAAGAACAAGAGGTAACAGTCCAGTTTGAGGGGCGGTTTGTCACTTATGACTATGCTGACGTTAATGAATTAGCCCTGGCGTGGGCGGTGACAATACATAAAAGCCAAGGGTCAGAATATCCAGTAGTGATTCTGCCGATGTTCATGCAACATTACCTAATGCTGTCACGAAATTTGTTATACACAGGGCTGACTCGTGCCAAGCAGTTAGCAATTATTGTTGGCCCTACAAAAGCAATTGGTCTAGCCGTCCGGCAAGTTAAAGATCAAGAGCGTTACACATTGCTATCTGAGCGATTAATGTCTGCTAACACTAGGGGTTAACTGAGCCAATCCGAAAACAGAGCAATTTAACTAAATGAATCTTCAGGCATCGTTAACCCAGTTGTCTGAGCAGCCATTTGAGCTATTGATTCTCCTCCATAGGGAGAATTTGAGTCTAGCCATTGCGAAAATTCCTGTTTGACAAGCTTGTCATAACTCTCTTGATGCTGCTCCAGCCAATTCGCTGCTTCCACTTGACCAATACTTTTAAGGGTGTCAATTACACAAGACCGCTCTAGCGTATTGCATCTGCCACTATTACGAACTTCAAAGAACGTCTCCATCAAATTATGCGGACGTTCATCCTCAATTAAAGTCATTTCGTTTTTCCTAGTAGAGCGATTGTTTGTCTATTTCTATAGCAAAAGTCTCTGGCGTTTAGTAGCAGTTGTCTGAGCAACGTCGAGGAGAATCTAGACAGGAATTCTGGCTATTTTTAGCTGCCCATCTGGGTGATAAACAGCCAAGCTTTGATAGATGACAGACCCTAACGCCGTCTCGCACTGCTCCGATTTCTGCTAGAGCCAAAAGAACGGCTACTGCCAAAACTACCAGATGATGGTCGTCTATAGCTGGAACTCGCTCTACCAG
>JAHHHE010000006.1 GCA_019359535.1 Gloeocapsa sp. UFS-A4-WI-NPMV-4B04 | reverse complement strand
ACAGCAAAAAACTGCAATGATAAACTCTTCCATAGAAAACATTGGTCTCACCCGAACTAGATAGGTTGTACTTCTAGCTTCGTAGGGTGAGACTTTCTTTGCAAAATCTTAGTGGCACATCGCGTTATATCACTAATAACTAAAGATTTTGGGCTTAGTTCACAATAGACATGGCAGCGTAATTGCCAACCAGTCAGATTTAATGCTAGTTTTAGAATAGAATAATAATAAATTTCAATTGATAACAGAAGGCGTTGGCACTAATTTAGCTAGAAAAAGCCTAACTTAGTTAATAAAAACTTGATAAGTCGCCCTGTTTCTAAGTTGAAAATGTATACACAATCAACACGAGGATGCCGAGATTGAATGATAACTACTCTAGCAACAATCAGCGCATTCTTAGTAAAGCACTAACGATAGCTGGTATAGAACATTTACAAAAACAGTGTCTTTATGCCGACTACTACCCCGACTTTGTCTTTCCTGGTCATAAGTTGGTAGTTGAAGTTGATAGCAGCAAGAATACTGGTAATTCAGCAAATAAAGCTGAACAGGAAACCGACACTCAAGAACGAGATAGTTACTTAAATGAACTTGGCTACCAGGTAGTACGCTATTCTAACCAAGCGGTGAAAAATTGCACAAAAGGTGTAGTATTAAGCATCCAGCGTTATCTGACGACAAGCTGATTGTGATATTTATCCGTAAGTTTTAGCCTGTTCAATTGCTTCGGTGTTACCCGCAGTTAACGGGTTTGAAATATTAGATTGAAGCACTCAAGGTTCTTAACTCAAATATTAGGGTACAGTTTTTGTTGTCCAGGTGTATGACGGCTGGCGAGGAGTGTTACGAGTCACTCGTCTGGGAGTAGCGCGGGTAGGTGTCCTCCGAGTTGCAGTGCGTGTTACTCGTCTAGGAGTAGGGCGGGTAGGTGTCCTCCGAGTTGCAGTGCGTGTTACTCGTCTGGGTGTAGGGCGGGTAGGTGTCCTCCGAGTTGCAGTGCGTGTTACTCGTCTGGATGTAGTGCGAGTAGGTGTTTGAGTTGCTGTACGAGTAATTCGTCTAGGAGTAGTGCGGGTAGGTGTTTGAGTTGCTGTACGAGTAACTCGTCTAGGAGTAGTGCGGGTAGGTATCCGGCTTACAGTGCGTGTTACAAGTCTTGAAGTGGTGCGGGTAGGTGTTTGAGTGGCAGTGCGTGTTGAGCTTTTAGTAGTAGTTTGGGATGCTGCAATTTTAGATTCTGCTTTTTGAGTAATAGGCTTGATCTTCTCTTGCCAATACGGATTAACTGTCACCTTTTTAGCTTCAGCGATCGCATTTTGCCATTTCGCTTGATTAAGTGAATTTTGCGCTGCTTGCAAGTAAGAATTATTCTTTTCCCACTCTTGATGCCACTGCTTAATCGCTGCCTGAGTTTGTGGGTAAACAGGACTACTTTGAGGGATAGCTGAAGCAATAGAAACCGCCTCATTCAGCTTGCCTGAGCGATATGTATTTGTAGCTATTTCCAGAATATTATCAGACCATTGACCAATTAGCTGTTGAGCATCAGGGTAGAAACTGGCATCTTTAGGAATTTGGCTAGCTACACCGATTGCTGCATAGAACTTGCGATCTGCTGCAAAATTTTTAGCATGGGCAAGCTGACACTCATGCAGAAGAGTTTGTGCATCAGTATAGAAGAATGAATTTTGAGGAACTGCGGGGGCTTGACTTACGCACTCTTCATATTTTCCTGCTGCTTTTAGAGTTGCAATTCGTTCTAGTGTTTTCGATATACTTGGACGGGGTTGCCAGTAAAGGGCGTAACCAGCTACTAGACTAATCATAATAGCGGTAACGCCTGCGCCAATTCGCCATCTATTGTAGTTGACAGGATATTTTTCTGACGTTACTTTGCTTGGCAATGCAGCAGTTTGGTTAACTAAGATTGGCTGCTGATTTAGAGCTTGTTGAGGTTCTTGCACCTGCGTAACGACTGGAGTTTGAGGCTTGCTAACACTGGTGGTAACGCTCAGATGCGATCGCTCAGAACTGGTCACAGTAGCCGTTGGCTGAGAATTGACTGGAATATCTGCTAAATTTGGCAGCGCAACTGGGATAATGCTTGCGTCCGGCAGTGGTTCTTGAGAAAATTGGGGCAAGAAAACTGTTATTTGAGCCGGGGTAGATTGCTTTTCTGTCAAAGGTACAACGCTAGAACCCGGCAATTGTTGAGCAGGTGCGATTAAGTTAAGTGCCTGTAAAGCTTCTGCTGCTGTTTGGAAACGATCTTTAAAGTGGTAGTGTACCATTTTTGTCAGCACAGAGGCTAGCTCATCACTAACGTGCGCTTGATGTTGCCAGAGAAGTTCTCCAGTATCAACATCCTCCTCAAATTGCATAGGATTCAGACCTGTGAGAGCTTGAATCCCAATAATGCCTAACGCATAAATATCACTACTATGACGTGGTCTACCCCTTCCTTGCTCTGTAGGCATATAGCCTGGAGTACCAATCCCAATAGTGGCAGCTATATTAGTTGCAAAGCTAGCACTTGTCTGACCTAATTCTGTGATTACTTGTGTCCAAGCCTGTTTAACCGAACCAAAGTCAACCAAGACTACTTTCCCGTCTTGATGCCGCTTAATTAAATTATTCGGCTTGATATCTCGATGAATAACGCCGTTACTGTGGACAAATTCTAAAATACTCAACACTTCCCGCAGAAGTTGGCGAACTTGGCTTTCATGCCAAATCTGACCTGGTTGCAGTTCAACACTGAGTGAATGTCCTTGAATGAAATCTTGTACTAGGTAAAACTCTTGATTTTCTTCAAAGTAAGCTAAAAGTCTGGGAATCTGGTCATGGCTACCTAACTTTTCCAGTGTTTCTGCTTCAGACTGAAACAAACGCCTAGCACTTTGTAAAAAGCTGGAGTTACTACTAGCGGGCTTGAGGTGCTTGACAACACATTCGGGACTGCCTGGTCTATGGGTGTCGGAAGCAGCGAAGGTTTGACCAAAGCCACCAGTACCTAGTATGCCGACAACTTGGTAACGTCCGCCTAGCAACTTGCCAATCATTACCTGACTCTCCAAAAGAGTTGAATCGCGCCACGAAAAGTTAAATTTTTCAATGACTCGTGTTGATTTAAGTACATGAAGCTAATAAATTAATCTAGACAAAATTAAAGATGCTTTGCTCGTTAACTCAATAGAATTTTAGGTATTGCTACACTGCCTCATTTTAGCAATGCCAAGAGGATCAGTTGTGCCTTAGCCTAATTTAAAAATGTTTAACCATGACTACAGCAATATAACAAAAAAGTGTCAATAGTGTATGTTCTGAAATGTCTTTGTATTATCTAACACTTTTGCTAAACTATCTAAATGCTTAACGCCGATTTTGACATATAAACACAATAATTTTAGCCAGATTTACCAGAATAAATCAGCTACTTTTATATCTTATAAGATTGCCGCTTGTTGTAGTAGCTCAACTTTTGATTCAAGGATGCGTTAGCCAGAATGTTGATGTCTAGAATTTTAGATTCTCCTGAAAAGAGGTTGCATTTGTTTATGGGCAGTCTAGAGTCATAGTGGGCTTATTCCAATCAAGCACTGAATAATCAAAATTTTTAACAGATATGCGACTTCAAAAAATTGTTTTCAGCACTCTCCTTCCTTTGTTAAGTATTGTTTCCGTACCTGTATCTGCATCTAGACAATACACTCCTATGCAAAATCAGATGGCACAACTACCAACCCAAATTCTGAAGCAGGAAGAAGTTAAAGCTACTGGATCTTGGACAGGCAAATTGACTGTTGATACAATCGGCGGTGGTCATTCGCAGGCAGTTTTTGCAGTTGCCTTTAGCCCGGATGGTCAAAATATTGCTAGTGGTAGTGCAGATAGAAGTATCAAAGTTTGGAGTTTAATTGCTAAAAAACTAATTTACACTTTGAGAGGGCATTCAAACTGGGTGAGTTCTGTTGCGTTTAGCCCAGATGGTCAAAATATTGCTAGTGGTAGTGGCGATCGCACAATTAAACTATGGGATACGAAAACAGGCACACTTATCCGAACCATTACCGGACATAAAGACTGGGTAAGTTCTGTAGCGTTCACTCCAGATGGTGAAATACTCGCTAGTGGTAGTGGAGATGGCACAATTAAGCTGTGGAACTGGAGGACTGGGGAACTTGTTCGTACCATTTCTGAACAAGGAGTAGTTAGTGCAATCGCGATTAGCCCCGATGGTAAAACGCTTGCTAGTGGCAATTATAGTAGAACTGTTGCCCTGTGGAATTTGAGCAATGGCAAATTGCGCCACGCTCTTAAAGGACACTTGAGGCCAATTTATGCGATCGCCTTTAGTTCCGATGGTAAAACCCTTGCTAGTGGCAGCAATGGTGGGGAAATCAAACTTTGGAATGTAAGAAGTGGCGAATTGCGTCACAGTTCTTCTCAGCATTCAGACGAGGTGACATCTCTTGCCTTTAGTTCCGATGGCAAAACTTTTGCTAGTGCTAGTGGAGACAAAACCATTAAGCTGTGGAATTCAGATACTGGGAAATTGTTCCGCACTCTTGCGGATCATGCAGCAGGAGTGATGGCTGTTACATTTAATCGTGATGGTCAAATCATGATTAGTGGTGGTAGGGACAGAACAATCAAGATTTGGCGAGTAGCCCCTTACTACCCAGTGCCTACTAGAAGTTAGAGCTTTTGAGTGTAAGTATAGATGAAACCTTATCAGCAGATTCTGATCTTAGAGTGTGGAGAGCCGCTTGTACCAATTCCTTTAGAAAGGTTTGCTGTTGAGTCGCCTCACCCTTATCAAAAGTTGGGTGCTACTTATCAAGAGCGATCGGCTTATCATTTACGCCAAAATGTCCTACATTGTTTGCTGCAAGCCCAAGTCAAACTACAACAGCATTATCCCAACTGGCGTATCCAAATCTTTGATGCCTATCGCCCCGTAGCAGTTCAGCAATTTATGGTGGACTATACTTTTGCTCAAGTGGTTACAGCTGCTGGACTTACCCAATCTAAATTAACACCAGCACAGCGTAAAAGTATTTGGGAACAAGTTTATCAAATTTGGGCTGTGCCTAGCTTAGATCCGCGCACTCCTCCTCCTCACAGTACAGGTGGTGCTGTAGATATCACGCTTGTAGACGATACAGGCAATCCAGTTAATATGGGTTCCGCGATCGATGAACTTTCACCCGCGTCGCATCCTGATTACTTTAACAATAGTGACAAGCCTGTTGAACAACAATATAATTTCCACCGTCAATTATTGTGGGATGTAATGCTTTATGCTGGCTTTCAACGGCATCCTGGCGAGTGGTGGCATTTCTGCCTTGGCGATCAAATGTGGGCATATTTAACAAATCAAGCAGATCCAACTAAGTCTGTTATGGCTCGTTATGGTAGCATTGCCTAACTACTCATCTAGTACTAAAGCTTTTTATTCAAAATCCAAATAGCTAAAAAAAAGGAGCAAAGCATCATTACAACACTAGCCCCTTCACACTTGTATTACATAAATCAATTATGTTCTGCTTCAACTATGAAAGCCAAGGTAGATCAGCTTACTTTACCAAAGCTTAATATTAATATGAAGCTAATATAAAGGACTTTCTGCAATGCATTATTTGTTTACAAATTTGTATAAGAAATGTAAATTTTATTAGGTAGCAAATTTTACTATAATTAAATTCAATGTGCTGTACTGAACAAGCCAGTTCTTAATAGCTTTATTTGTTGTAACAATAATAGACTCAACCTTTACATTTATTTATAAACTTAATTTAGAACTATATAGCTAAACTGTAAGATATTCCGCTGGTGAAAACTTAGTTAGTTATGAATAGGGCTTACGCACACGCTAAGAATTCTTAGCGTTTTAGTCTACGAGGTGTATAACGCCCTTTGAGGTAACGCTATAGCGCTGAGACGGTAGCCTGCGGCAAGCCGCAAAGCGTCTACGATAAATAAAGCTATTGAAGGATTGAGGCGTAAGTCCTAATGAATTTATTTTTGTAACCGCCAGAGAGAGCCAAATTTGTGAACAATTTGTAGTTTATATTTTTGTTGTTTTTCAAGTTCGCTCTGCAATTCTCCAGAAGGGCGAAATAAGAATATATCACTGAAACCATTAATAAGATCAGGAATTTGTTTTCCATCTACCAACAAAATTCTCACTTTTGGCTCAAGTTCATAACTGAGGGAAGTAATGCGACTTACCCGTTTTTGACTACTAATTACCAGTGGTTGAGCGCTTTCATTTATGATTTCGGCTACCGACGGGTTGTAATAGCTACTATACTTATTCCACCAAGTTTCTGCTTGAGAACTAACAGCACAAGATATAATTCCAAGAGAAAATAGCGCAATCATTACTAATTGCCAGAATTTTTGCTGCCAATATTTAATAGAAGTAGACGTAATTTGAGTCGTAAGGAGGTAAGCAACGGCAATTTGAATACCCAAATAACCAGGAATTAAATAACGTCCAATAGTTGAACGCTGCCCTCCTGAAATTACATCTTGTATAACTAAAGTTAATGTTGGTAATCCTATTAAGTTTAAAACAAATAACCAATTATTTTTTTCAGTGTTTTTACATAAAAAATACATTGAATATATTATCAAAAAAACAATTATAAAAAGTACATAGATTAATAAATTATCAAAGCCAATTTGGGCAACATCATTACCTTCTTCTACATCAAATAACTGGTCATTATACCCAATTTTAACATCAAAAAAAGCTAAATTTAAAATAATTAACCATCTTTTAATTAACGTTAAATAATTAAGTTGTTGAAAAGTCCATTCACCTACCGTACTAGAATTAATGAAATATACAATAATCCAAGGTACAAGCGTTATAAATCCTAGGAATGAGGCTAAGAGATAATTAATGAATTTCTTACTTAATTGAAAGCGCTCAATTACAAATATATAAATACCATGTCCAACGAAAACTAAGATAGAAAGCATATGAGAATATAAACCAAATACTACAGTTATGGCATATATTCCCCAACTAGATTTTGTGTTTAGCCGCATTGCTCGTAGCAGCGATACACTTGCTAGTAAAATAGCTACTGTCCATAAACTATATTCCCGCGCTTCTTGAGCATATAACACATGAATTGGCGAAACAGCTATTAGCGCCATTGCCATCCATCCTACTAAGGGAGATTTAAATAGTTCCAGGCATAACCAATAAATACAAGGAAACACAAGCAAACTAATTAAAGCTGCTAATCCTCTTGTTACTGTTACGGAACTACCAAATAACTGCATTCCTAATCGTGCCATTAGATAATACAGTGGTGTATGTTCTGCGTTGCCTGCTAAAGCATTAAAAGTATCGCCCCAGTCTTTTTCTGGAGAAAGATGCTGGAATTTTTGCAAATCTGCAATTTTAAGAATACGATTAACAGGGGCTTCGTCAACAAATTCAGTTTTCTTATATCCAGAAACTCTAAGTGAAGTATGAACTTCATCAATCCAATAGACTTTTCGATCTAAATTAACAAAGCGAAAAAATACACCCAAAGCTAATACAATTACAAAAAGAGCGTGTAAATATTTAAAATAAGCTTTATAGTTTTTTGTTGCTATTTTCATTTGTTTAATTTTTAATACAGTCTACCTTTAATACAACTAAGTTTTTAGTTGCAAAAATAGAACAACGTTCTGTAATTTTGCTTAAAGCTGGTAAATTTCCCTGCTGCATCTGCGTATACGCTTCTGTTGCTAGCGTTTGGTATTGTGATATCCAAAGGTCGCTTAATATATATGAAGGCGTAAAAGCATTTTTATCTAATAACCAAAAATCTATTTTATACTTATCAATTAATTGTTTTACATCTGTTAAATCTTGACTATATTGAGCCTGAATTAACTCTATCGTTCTTTGACGAAATTTTTGATAGTAGCCTTGATGGTAAGGAATAGCATATTCACGACCAACAAGAATTGAGCGTTGGGAAAATGTTGGTAAGTTATTCACTTCATCTGCCAAAGATGCAATTAAAATGTCTTTAGGTTGCTGTTGAAAGAACTTATATAACTCTGGTACTTCGCCTATAACATAGCCAGTCCAAATGAAACTTTTTAAAGTGATTGGATAAAAAATAAGTGTAGAAATTAATAATAAGCAAGAGGCAATCCCCCCTACCCCCCTTTTTAAGGGGGGAGTGACGCGGGAAGTCTTTTGAATATGCTTTATCCTGGCGAAAATTGCATCTAAAAGTAAAGTTAGGGCTATGGCAGCTGCTGTAACCATAACAATTCTTAAAGAGTGTTGTGTATAACGGCTAGGAAGATGAAGTTTAAATAGTAGCGCATGGGCAGTGAAAAACATTGCTAAAGAAGCAAGTATTAGCTGCGGTAAGATTATAACTCCAGCACTCACTCGTTTAGACAAGGGAAATCGGGACGGATAACATAGTAAAATTGGTAACAAAAATCCAGCGTAAACGAGTGGAGGCATTAATGCGGATGGTAAGCGAATGCCACTGCGACTCGCATTAAACCAGAACTCCCAGGGATTTTGGTCATTAAAAAAGCTGGCGCGTCCTTCAAGCAAAAATTCTGGTAATCTTCTGGCTTCAGCTGCTGTAATTACTGGGCCAAATTCAGACGAATTAAGTGCATAAGGTAACAGCACTAAAATTGCCACTCCCAATCCGGCGGCACAAAATAGATAATCTTCGCGATTTGGTGATAGATGCAGCCTATACTTATCTAGGCGGCATAGTTGCAAGATTAAGATGCCAGCACAGACGAATATTAATGAGGGGTAAAATAGGCCTAAAAGTGCGATCGCTACTAAGCAAGGTATTAAGGAACGGCGTAATAAATAATACAAAAATGCCAAAAATAGCGGATACAAAAAAGCTTTAGGTGTTGCCGAAATTAAACCATCCTGCATCCAAAGATTTTGGTTTAGCAACAACGCGCCGATAAATCCTGTTATTGGTACTGGCAACAATTGTACACAAACACCGAAACAGTAAATCGTTGTTAGTAGCCCTAGCACTAGGGGTAAGAGTTTACTCAGCACAAGCGGATCAATGCCTACAAATGCCCCAATTTGGTAAACAATTCTATATCCTAGCGGTGCAATGGATTGAAAGTAATTAGCAATTAGATCATTAGGAAATAAATCAGCGTCCAAAAACCGTCGCATCCAAAATACGTGCTGCCGTGCATCGTCTTGAACAACGTATTCACCGCTAAAAGCTCGCTTTAGTCCCAAGATACTATAAATCGCTGCAAAAGTCAGGCTGAGACTTAACCAAAATATCATGCGGGGGCTAGACTTATTTGCAGTTGGGGCGGTGAAAAATTTATGTAGATACTTAATTAACATGGCAGTTATTAGTATTAGCCAGTTGAGTTTCCAAAATAGCGAGAGACTGTAGCATTCTCAAATAAAGATAGTACACGGTAGTGGTATTATAAATTTTCTTATTCCTAGAAGCTAATAAAAAGCCATGCCAATTCTATTTGCTTATTGATATAAAATATTCCGCTTAATAAGTGCTAGTTGCTATTTTGGATGTTCAAGAGAAATATTAGTAACAAGTTTAATCGCTTCAGCACCACCTGGATCTTTAATCACTCTAACTTCATCCCATTTATATCCTTGTTGGTCTAGCTCTTTGATTTGCTCTGGTTTAATAATAAATAAACAATTATCCTTCATTTTTTGCTGTTTCGACAAAGAAGCTACCTGATATTTTCCAATGAAGTAATCAGTTCTAACAGATGGATCAATCGGTGAAAGCTGATAAATCGCTGGAGGATACTTAGCGTAAAAAAGAATATAAATATCAGGTCGCCAAAACTGATCGCTTACTATCACAGAATCAAAAGAACTATTCTCTGCATAAGTAATAGCTTCTTTCATCCCATACTGCCAAATTTTTGAAACTCTGGAAATAGTGTATTTTGAGTAATGTATAAAATACGAATTTAGAAATAGTATCATACTAACTGTTACAACAAAAGTTGTAATAAGTGTAAAATATACTTTCTTTCGAGAACTGACTAAAGTTATCAATCTAGGAATACCATAACCTGAAAAAATTGATAATAAAGGTGCTCCTACCATTGAACGTAGTGCATGGGCTGAATCTGTAAGAGCCGCAGGCAGTGGATATAAAAGCAACCAAAGAAAGAGAATACTGCATTTTTTACTGTTTTGTTTAAATGAAAAATATATTCCTGGTAAAACTGTTATTAATTCAAAAAAATGTAGTTCACCAATACCTATTGTTGTAATACTGCGGCGTGGATTTGGATCTCCCTTGATAAATAGAAATACTGGATCAAAATATGATAAATAATTTACAATCAAACGAAATGGCTCAGTTTCTATCCCAGTTTCATTCCCCCTCGCCATTCCTTCTGGAGTTATCCAAAAAGTAAAAAGTAGAGTAAAAATAGGCAAAAATATTATACAAGTAACTAACGTTTGTCCTCTATTTGTCCATAAGTGGTTCCAGAAAATAACGATTAAGCCAAGAAGAAAAAGTGGCACAAAAACTCTTGCTGAAGGGTAAGTGTAAAGAGTTAAGCCAAAAATTAAGGCACTTAAAGGTAGATATTTAGGTTTTCGCAGGCTTCTGATAAAGAAAAGAAGTCCCAAGCAAAATAATAAAGGGAATAATATAGCTCGAAAACAAATTCTACTAAAAAAGATATGCCAAGGACTTATAGCAAGAAAAAAAGCAGCACATAACGCTACATCCTTGTTAAATATTTCTTTTGCTAAGTAGTATAAAACAAGGACGGTGAGAGTTCCTATAAGCGCAGCAGCCAGTCTAACAGCAAATTCGTTAAGCCCAAAAATTTTGATAAAGGGGACTAAGATAAATATATATAAAGATTCACGATAGTCATCAAATGCTCTTACGAAGAGTGGGAGAAACTTACCGTAGCGATCGCGCATTGTTTCTAAAATTGAATATGCATCATAAGCATATGAAGCCTCATCTACAGAAAATGAACTTGGCGCTGTTGAAATAAAAGATACTCTTAATAAAACTGAAATTAAAATAACTATTAACAGACTTATATTGATTTTATTTATAATGCTTGAATATTTAAACATAGTTGGTTAATATATCTACAATCTATGATGTATGAAAATTAGCTAAAGAAGTAATTAAGGGAAAGTTTACAAAAGAATCAAGTCTCATTAAATTAGTTAAAATTTTTGTTAAACCGAGCAGCTAATTGCTTCAGCAATAAGTATAAAAAATCCTCCGCCTGCATATTTTTTTATAGATTGATCTTTTGCTATAAAAGCAAGTATAACTACTATTAAGTAACACTATTGTCTGACTTAAACTAGCTTTCACCACAGTTAAGATTCTTTAAATAAAGATAGTAGTATTCCTGAAAGCATAATGCTTTTTCGTAAATTTTTACACTATTTTATAATGGTTTTTTCCTCAAAAATCATCAATCGTTACAAAATTAGCAATACCGACAGTAGCCACAGAAAAGTTTTCGTGATCCAAAGCAAATAATTTTCAGGGCAGCTTGGCCGCCGCGTAAAATACGTTCCAAAGATGCTACAAATAATAATAGTTCAATGCTCCCAGTTCATCAATAACGCCCTAATAAATCCTGTAAGTTGCGCTGACAACAATTCTACACAAACAGCAAAATAGTAACCTGTTATCAGTAGTTCTAGCACTAGGGGTAAAACTTTAATAAGCTTGATACCGTTAATACTCGCAAGTGCGCCAACATGGTAAACAGTTGAGCTGAACTTTGTTGTAGACGGTGCGGTTAAAAATTTATGCACAGGCGTGATTGCAGTCATGCGGATTTGCTAGTTAATCCCCAGGGAAGAGAGTATAGTAGTCCCAACCAAGGATAGTACAGCCTGTGAGAATTTGGTAATTTTCTAGTTAAATTTGGATTATTTGAGGCAAAAAATTAAGATGTCATCATTATTTACTGATGCTAAACAACGGCTAGAACGTGCTTTGAAATATGTTTCCATGTCAGAAGATGCTATTGAACATTTAAAGTATCCCAAAGCGAGTTTAACGGTTTCAATTCCGGTGCGGATGGATAATGGCTCTTTACGAATTTTTCAAGCTTTTCGTGTTCGGTATGACGATACACGAGGCCCAACTAAAGGAGGGGTGCGCTATCATCCCAATGTTTCATTAGAGGAAGTTCAATCACTTGCTTTTTGGATGACGTTTAAATGTGCAGTATTAAATTTGCCTTTTGGGGGGGCAAAAGGTGGAATTACGCTTAATCCTAAAGAACTTTCAAGAATGGAATTAGAACGCCTCAGCCGGGGATATATAGATGCGATCGCAGATTTTATCGGCCCAGATGTCGATAGTCTTGCACCCGACGTTTACACCAACTCAATGATTATGGGTTGGATGATGGATCAATACAGTATTATCCGGCGACAAATCACACCAGCAGTTGTCACTGGCAAACCAATTTCTATGGGTGGTAGTTTAGGACGAGATACTGCAACTGCAACAGGAGCTTTTTATGTTATTGAAACTATTTTACCTAAATTTCAAAAGTTACCTCAAAATACTACTGTAGCTGTGCAAGGTTTTGGTAATGCTGGTGCTTGGATCGCAGAATTATTATTTACAGCAGGGTATAAAGTAGTTGCGGTGAGTGATTCTCAAGGAGCTATTTATAACAAAAAAGGATTAGATATTCCTAGTATTCGCAACTTTAAAGAATTCCATCGAGGAATTAGAGAATTATACTGCAAAGGAACAGTTTGCAATATCTCTGACACTGAAGTTTTAACTAATCAAGAACTTTTAACAATAGATGTAGATGTATTAATTCCTGCTGCTTTGGAAAATCAAATAACTGAAGAAAATATGGATAATATTAAGGCAAAATTTATTTTTGAAGTAGCGAATGGCCCAATTAGCTCTGCGGCTGACGAAACCTTGAAAGCAAGAGGTATTCATGTATTTCCTGATATTTTGGTAAATGCAGGAGGTGTAACTGTGAGCTATTTTGAATGGGTACAAAATCGCAGTGGTCTTTATTGGACATTGGCAGAAGTAAATCAACGCTTAAAACAAAAAATGGTTGAGGAAACAGAGCAAATTTGGGAAATTGCCCAGCAGCAAAATATCTCGCCAAGAACAGCAGCTTATGTCCATGCCTTAAATCGGCTAGGGGAAGCGATTAATGCTAAAGGAACACGCGATTATTACATTAATGGTCAAATGAAGTAACTGACCCAATTGTTTCAGTGTCATGGTCTAAAAAATTTTCAGCCTGCATGATTTCGTAGAGATTGATATCTTCTTCAAGTAAGCAGGCATGACCACTATGAGGTAATACTACCAGTTGAGCATTGGGTAAAATTTTGAATAATCTTTTAGCTTCAGTAAAAGAAGGTAGAAGCAGATCGAAGGCACTAGCAATAAGCAGCACTGGTTGATTTAGCTGACGTAACTGAGTTCTATTAATGTTAAACTTTTTGATTAAAGATAGCCGCCATAAAACAGTTTCAGGCGGTACAGAGCGCATAGTTTTTAAAAGTTCTTGGCGATCGCTAGGTAAAATCCGCTCCAAACACGCGATAAACGGTAACAGCACAAATGCACCAACCGAATAAAGGCTTGAAGGTACTAAATAAGCTAACTGCGATCCCTTATTTAGCCAAGAGCGACGACGCAAGGAGGAAGCTGGATTAACGAGAATGATCCGATTAAATAATTGAGGTGCGGCAGTTGCCACTTTCATCGCCAAGCAACCACCAAACGACTCGCCACACAAGTAAACCGAGCGATCGCGATTTATTGCTAGTTCTGCTTCAATTAGCTCCAATACTTGCTTCGTTAATTCATCCCACTCGGTTAAATCATCCGGTGGAATTGCCAAGCACCGCACATCAAAAGCAACTTCTAAACCAGCAGTCTGCGATCGCAGCAGTTGTCCAGTTCCATCCATCCCTGGCAAAAACACAAACAGTGGATACTGCGGCTGTAAGCGTTTAGGAGTGAGAAAACAGGGACGACTTTCAACTTCTGGCATTGTTAAATTCAAATTCCCTTAATATTATTTTATTAATATTCGCAACAAACTTAATAGTTCCACAATATCAAAGCAAAGAGAGTGAGTAGTGAGTAGTGGAGAGTGCAGAGAAAAAATAGAGTTAGAGAATCTACAAAATGCGATAACAAATTTTTATTCACTACTCACTACTTACTGCGCCCACAGGGCGCTTCACTACACACTCTTAATAACAACCTTGACGCAAGAGATTAACAATTTCTGTTTGACAGTAATTAGTCACCTCAGCTACAACAGTTTTCGCCTGTTTACCTTGATATTTTTGCCGTTGTTGAGGCGTAACCCAATACGGGCGACCAATTAAAACAGCGACGCGACGATACATTACCAAGGGATGCCAGCCAGATTGATCAAATAAAGGCTCTGAAGGGTCAAAAAAGCTCAATAGCTTGAGTGGAACTGCCGAAGTGTTAGTTTCTTCTAATGAAGCGATCGCTATTGGTAAAATTGCCAAATCCTGCACTGGTGGATACGTTGTCCCCCCCAATGTTGCCCGTAACGCTAAATGAGCAAATCCCCGTTGAAACTCACCGATATAATTAGGCTTGGTAAATTCTACCATCGGTTTAGTTCCTTCTGGAAAGACCCCAACTGCTTGCGAAGATTGCAACAGCTTGATAGCCTGCTGAAAAAAGCTTTGCTGCCGATGTTCTAAAGTCTCTAAAGGAAAGCACCCTAATTGTCCTGTGACAATTTCCCGCATGATAGGTACTTGTCCCATGTAGTGATGGCAAGCAAAGCGAATAGGACGCTCTATCATCATCATCGAAAGCGGTGCATCCATAAAGCTCCGATGATTACTCACTACTAGCACTGGGCCACTCTGAGGAATGCGATCCTCATAGTAACGAAATATTTTAGTTCCCAGCGCTGCTAAGACTGCGTGAGAAATCTGAAGGGGGCTATTTGCACTCATGCGCTGATATTAATAGTTCATTTAATAATTAAGCTTTACTTATATTTAGTAAATAAGTTGGTACTTAACTAAGTTTTGACGTTTTTTCGTTCATGAAGCTAGCGTCTTAGGGTAGACATTTTTCGGCTCCTGCTCTACGCTATTGTCTTTAGTAGATAGCATCTAGGTATCCTAAAGCTCACAAAAATCCTTAATAGGCTTTTAGAGTTATTAATATCAATTTTTTTGGTACATTTTAAGTTAAATTTGCATATATCAGCTATTTATTACCTTTTAAAAGGCTTATCAGTTTGCTGCTCTAGATAATTAACAGAAAATAAATCAAAAAATAGTAACTAAAGTACATACTTATCTGCTCTGATGTATGATAAGGGGAAGTTTTAAATCTTTTTTATATTTCCATGAATTTTTCAGATGAAAAAAAAGAAACATTTGCTCTTACAACACCGCTTTATTATGTAAATGATTTACCGCATATTGGTAGTGCTTATACAACGATCGCGGCGGATGTAGTAGCACGATTTGAAAGAATGCGGGGTAAATCGGTACTGCTGATTACAGGTACAGATGAGCATGGACAGAAAATTCAGCGCACAGCAGAAAGTAACGGGCGATCGCCTCAAGAATACTGTGATGAAATTGTGGTTGGATTTGTTGAACTTTGGCAACAGCTAAATATTCAGTACGATCGCTTTATCCGAACTACTGATCCCAAGCATGAAGCGATCGTCAAAGAGTTTTTTCAGCGCGTCTGGGATCAAGGCGATATTTACCAAAGTCAGCAACAAGGCTGGTACTGTGTCTCATGCGAAGAATTTAAAGAAGAACGTGAACTTTTAGACGGACATCGTTGCTCAATTCACATCAACAAAGAAGCCGAATGGCGAGACGAGCAGAATTACTTTTTTCGGCTATCACGCTACCAAAGCCAATTAGAAGCACTATACCAACAAGTCGATTTTATTCAGCCAGAAAGTCGCCGTAACGAAGTTTTGAGTTTTGTTAGTCAAGGACTGCAAGACTTTTCTATTTCACGGGTAAATTTAGACTGGGGTTTCCCGGTTCCTATTGATCCAAGTCACACACTTTATGTTTGGTTTGATGCACTGTTAGGATATGTGACTGCTTTGATCGATCCAGATAGTGAACCCACCTTGGAAAATGCTTTAGCTCACTGGTGGCCGATTAATTTGCACTTGATCGGTAAGGATATTTTACGCTTCCATGCTATCTACTGGCCTGCAATGCTGATGTCAGCGCAATTACCATTGCCAAAACGAGTTTTTGGACATGGTTTTTTGACCAAGGATGGCCAGAAAATGGGGAAAAGCCTGGGTAATACACTCGATCCGATTGCCCTAGTCAAGCGTTATGGTGCAGACGCTGTGCGATACTATTTTTTTAAAGAAATTGAATTTGGCAAAGATGGGGATTTTAATGAAACCCGATTTATCAATGTTTTGAATGCAGATTTAGCGAACGATTTGGGAAACTTGCTAAATCGGACATTGAACATGGTGAAGAAATACTGCGATCGCCAAGTTCCGAATTGCACAACTGATGACTTTAACAGCGATCATTCTTTAAAGGCGATCGGTTTAAATTTAGGCGAACAAGTAGCTCAAGCTTATGAATCCCTTGCTTTTAGTCGAGCTTGTGAAGCAATTTTAGCTTTAGTCAGAGCTAGTAACAAATTTATTGATGAACAAGCACCCTGGACTTTATATAAAAAAGGTCAGCAAAAGGAAGTTGAACAGGTATTATATGCTGTCTTGGAATCGGTAAGATTAGCAGCTTATCTACTATCGCCAATTATTCCAGACATAGCCAGCGACATTTATCAACAACTAGGGTTTCCAATCAACTTTAACGATCAGACACAAATCTCAAGTGCTACACCGTTTGCTACCCATGCTAACTGGGGAATTCTGAGTGTAAGTCAAAAGCTCGGTGAACCCCGACCTGTTTTTCAAAGATTAGAATTGCTTGAAATTGTTTAATTATAATCACGTTTTCTCGTTAATAACTTTGTTAAAACTTAAGCAATCAAGTTTGTGCTGTTGAGGAGGTAAAACTAACTAAACGTAAAATCCCAAACGCCAGACTGGCTTCTCTATCTAGAATGTAATTTAGTTTTATTCAGCCTATTTACTAAATTAGAAAAAGGAGTACACAAATAAAAAGCCTCAAAAATAATGCTTTTGTGGCTGTCGGGATAGACATAAATCAATAATACCTAAGTACCATTAGTGCTTTTGTCAAGCTTGGTTGTATCTAAGGTAACAATAAAAACTCATTCTCTTGCTAGAAGCCGCATATAACATTAGTAGTTCGTTTTTGGAAACAAACTAAGTTAAAATACTTAGTATTTAGACCAATTTCTTTATCTCTAAGGTGTTTTGAGTTATTTAAGCCTAACTATTTATAGTAGGGCTGGCTGATGCCTTCAAGGTAAGCATTATCGAAAAACATCATTTTTTTTTCTTTTTTGATAACAAATAGAGGCTATAACAATCATGCTGAATAATTTTGAAAATGACTCGATTTTCACGCCAGAACAGGTATTAGAAAATCGGGGGAGAGTAGCTATTTTTATTGATGGCTCAAATCTTTTTTATGCTGCATTGCAACTAGGAGTTGAAATTGATTACACTAAGCTGTTATGTCGATTAACTGCTGGCTCACGACTGTTAAGAGCATTTTTTTATACTGGTGTAGATCGCACGAATGAGAAACAACAGGGATTTCTGCTGTGGATGCGCCGTAACGGCTATCGGGTGATTGCCAAAGATTTGGTACAACTGCCCGATGGCTCGAAAAAGGCTAACCTAGATGTAGAAATTGCAGTTGATATGATGGCACTGGTAGGTTCTTACGATACAGCAGTGTTAGTTAGTGGCGACGGCGATTTAGCTTATGCCGTGAATGCAGTTAGTTATCGCGGCGCAAGGGTAGAAGTGGTGAGTTTACGAACAATGACGAGCGACAGTTTAATTAACGTTTCTGATCGCTACATTGATCTTGAAGGAATTAAGGAAGATGTCCAAAAAACACCGCGTTCAAGTTATACATATCGCCCGTTATCAACTCTGGGTTTAATGGATCAATCTCAAGATAGTGTATCTAATATGGTTCAAGCTTCGGAAGAGTAACAAATTAAGGTAAAGATAGAAGGATGAATTATATTTTCTATCTTTCATCTGCCATTTTCCGCTTAATACCAGTACCACTAATTAACTTGGTGCTGGTATTTGCTCTGTTTGCCTGTAGCAACGAAAACCGTACAGTAAAAAAACTGGCTGAAGATACTTCGGCAGTACAAAAGGTTGAGAGCAACCTAACTTTTAATGATGTCACATTAGAACAGGCGGATGAGCAGGGAAAACCTGTCTGGAAAGTAAAAGCAAAGGCAGCAGTCTATAGTCAAGATAAAAAAATTGCTCAACTTAAAAGTCCGACTGGTGAATTATTTCAAGATGGCAAATCAGTTTACCAAATAGCAGGGCAGCAAGGAGAGATTCAGCAAGATGGCAAGCGGCTATTCCTGAAAGGGCAAATTGTAGCAACAGACCCCCAAAATGGCTTGGTATTGCGTGGGAATGAATTGGAATGGCGGCCGCAGGAAGATTTGCTGATTGTCCGTAATCAATTGACTGGAACTCATCGCCAAGTGCAGGTAGTGGCACAAGAAGCACGAGCATTTAGCCGCGCTCATCGAATAGAATTGCAAGGTCGAGTTGTTGCCAATGCGATAGATCCTACGTTACAGTTACGAACTGAGCATTTGATTTGGCAAATTAAAGAGCAAAGATTAATTGGCGATCGCCCACTGCAAATTGATCGCTACAAAGCAAAAAAAATTACAGATCGCGCCACAGCAAATCAAGGCGAAGTAGGCTTAAAAACGAAGATTGTCACACTTAGGCAAAATGCCCAGCTAGCCTTGCTTGATCCCCCAATGCAAGTAGCAAGTAATAATTTGAGTTGGAACTTAAATACCGAAACCTTAACGGCAAATCAACCCCTGCGGATTGTGCATCATAAGGAGCAAATGACAGCGACTGCAAAGCAAGGCAGAATGAATTTGCAAAAAGAAATTGTTTATCTAACAGGTGATGTCTATGCTATTGGTCAGCGTCGTCAGGAACTTAAATCCAAAACTCTAACTTGGTATGTTCCTACACAATTAGTGGAAGCTCAAGGCGATGTATTTTATCGTCAAGTTGAACCGCCAATAAGTTTCACTGGTCAAAAAGCTGTTGGGAAACTCCAGAACCAAAGTATCGTTGTTAGTGGCGGCAGAGTCGTTACTAATATTATTCCTTGATAGAGAGGCAAGAGGTAAGAGAGGACTTACTAAGATAAAGAGGCGAGAGGGGACTTACTAAGAAAGAAAGGCGAGAGGGAACTACTAAAATGCCGAATTTAACATTAGGTTTAGCTGCCTTTGAAGCAAAAGATTATCTCAGCGCATTTAAATTATTGAAACCGATTGCTGATCAGGGAGATGCTAAAGCGCAATGCTTAATCGGAAATATGTATCAATTAGGTCTTGGTTTAGAAAGGAATGTTTTAGAAGCTGTTAAGTGGTACAAAAAATCAGCCAAGAAGGGCTATGGTGTAGCATCAAACAACTTGGCAGAAATTTTTATGGTGGGGGATCAGGGTGTAGCTATAGATCCAGCAGAAGCAGAGAAATGGTATCGAAAAGCCAGAAAACAAAGATTTTTACATACTCGTGCTTAACTATCTTTTTGAACTTAGTAATATCTGCTGATAAAGGGAATTTTGTTATGGTTCCCTACACTAAAAAATACCGCTATTAAATTTATAAAAAGTAAATATTCTGCCTCATAATTTTTAGCTTCAGTACAAAATTTCATTACGATTTGCTGTGCCTAAATCTGAATTGCTGCTGGACAAATGTGAAGTTAAGGCGGCGGGAAGTGTAGGAGAAACTCGCCATTGCTGCGAAAGGCGTTGGAGGAGTTGATCTTGTCTAGCGCGCAAACCTTCTAAGCCTGTACCTCGGTTGATAATCGCAAACCAAACTAAACCGCGATCGCGTGTTGGCATAACTCCAGCCAAAGCACTTACGTCATTTAGAGTCCCTGTTTTAACGACAGTAGCAGTGGGAATATGCCGTGTTTGCATTGTGCCTCGGCGATCGCGTCCCGACTGGGGAAACAAATCAGCTAAACTTAGTTGCTGCGGTGATAATTCCTGTTGAATCGCCATTAACATTGCACAAGCCGCTCTAGGTGAAATGCGATTTTCTACTCCTAATCCAGAACCATTATTTAACTGAATTTCTGCTTGAGGTACTGAGGCGGCTATAGCAGCTTTTTGTTGTACTACCTGCGCTCCTCCTAACAAATCAGCCAGCATCTGAGCCATTTCATTATTGCTATAAATGTTCATTTCCTTAAGGATTTGAGATAGCGGCAAAGAGTGATGACGTACTAGGGAAATTTGTTTAGGAGATAGAGGCAAATTATTTATTCCGCTTACATTTTCAAAAGGTATTACACCTAGTTGAACATCACCAGAAATAACTACTTGAGGTCGAGGCGTACCTTTGGGTAATGCCAAGTACTGATTAGTAACAGTATTTGTCCAGGTAGCAGCATTTAATCCTTGCTTTAATAATTCACCTGCCTTGGTGGGATTAGTTTGATAATTCATGGCAAAGTTGCCAGTAATTACCAAATTTCCAGTTACACGCTTGATGCCTAGTTTGTTAAGGCTATTGCCAAGCGCGATCGCTTCTTCCCAGACAAAGAACGGATCACCACCGCCTTGGATAACCAAATCGCCGTACAACACGCCATTTTTTACTGGACCCGTCGCACTAACTAACGTCTCAAACTGGTGATTCGGCCCCCAAGTCTTCAAAGCAGCTAAAGACGTAGCAATTTTAGTCAACGAGGCAGCAGGCAAAGGAACTGTACCGTAGTTATTAGCTAGTAGCATTGGCCCCGACTGCATCCAGATACCTTGATCCGCCGTCACCAGTCCCAAGCCTGCCAGTTTCATGAGATATTGCTGCACCGTAGTTACCGCAGTTGGATCAGGGTCTGAGGCGAGAACTAATCCAGGGCGCTGCAACGTCACAAACTCTAAGGTGTCTAGTGTCGGAGGATGTACCCCAGCCATATCAAGCCATAAAGAAATCAGCCCTGAGCCAAATAGTTGCAGCATCCTTACCTTTCCTCCACATTGCTACAGTTAGAATTTCTGCTGACCTCAGCTAGTTAATTATCATCTAACATGATTATTTCGCTACGAGCGACCAGTTTTGCACCTTGAAGTTAACCATGCGCTTAAAGTGCAGTTGGTGTAACAAAGTGTAACTCCATTGAAACGTCATTATTGCAATATGGACATCTTATGTCTTGTACTATCCAATAAAATCATAAATTTCCTCTGCGTTGTGCGTTGTGCTAAGGCTAGGAACTTAAAACTATAGTCTTCGGATGAGAGATTTTAAGAAGAATTATTTTCTTTAAAACTCTAGCGGGAGTTTTCCACTACTCACTTATCGCTGCCCCTTCAGGACTTGATCAAGTTTTACTTTAGTTCCTCCTTAACCCTCCGCCCCTTCTCCTATCAACCAAATTTGTGTTTAGATCAAAGGCATCTGATAGAATTTGTAAGGTTTATAAGAACTTTAAGCAATGGGAGCGACTCGCGCACGGATCGCAATCGACGCTATGGGTGGGGATCATGCCCCTGCCGAAATAGTTGCAGGCGCACTGCGGGCACAAGCAGAATTGGGTGTAGAAGTGTTGCTGGTGGGCGATCGCCAGCAAATTGAAGCTGTTATACCACAACGAAGTTTAGGTCAGTTGGAAATTGTGCCATCTGAAGGCACGATTGAAATGCATGAGGAGCCATTAAGCGGCATCAAACGCAAGCCCAAAGCTTCAATCAATGTAGCGATGGATTTGGTGAAGCAAAAACGGGCAGATGCTGTGGTTTCAGCAGGTCACTCTGGCGCTGCTATGGCAGCAGCACTGCTTCGCTTAGGTCGACTACGCGGAATTGACCGCCCAGCTATTGGTGCAGTTTTTCCCACAATTGTTGCAAATAAACCAGTCTTAGTCCTTGATGTCGGTGCTAATGTTGATTGTCGTCCCAAATTTTTAGAGCAGTTTGCTTTAATGGGGACGATTTACAGTCAGTACGTGCTAGGTATTCAAGCTCCCAAGGTTGGGCTTTTAAATATTGGTGAGGAAGACTGCAAAGGCAATGACTTAGCTGTCCGCACCCACCAGATGCTACAAGAAAATTCCCAAATTTCCTTTATTGGCAATGCTGAAGGTCGTGATGTCCTTTCTGGTCGCTTTGATGTGATCGTTTGTGACGGCTTTGTTGGCAATGTCTTACTGAAGTTTGCCGAAGCTGTGGGCGAGGTGGTAATTCAAATTTTGCGGGAAGAGTTACCTCAAGGACTACAGGGTCAACTAGGTACGGCACTTTTAAAACCAAACCTCAAACGAATTAAGCAGCGTATAGACCACGCAGAACACGGAGGAGGTTTGCTGTTAGGTGTTGCTGGAGTTTGTATTATCAGTCATGGTAGCTCTCAAGCACCTGCGATTTTTAATGCGATTCGCTTGGCAAAGGAAGCTGTTGATAACCAGGTACTGGAGCGAATTCAGTTGCAAAATAAAGGCGGTAAACAATTGAGCAATCAGCAATCAGCAGTCAGCAGTCAGCCAGAAAATGAACAATAAACCTTAGACGGTGGACAAATATCATAAGTTCAAAGTCTTAAAAGTTGACAAAAGCTGAAAGCTAATAGCTAGGGAGAAGAATGTTACAAAATTCAGGGGTAGCAATTACAGGAAGTGGCTCGGCTACACCAACGAATTGCCTAGATAATCAGGCACTAAGTCAGTTAGTTGAAACTTCAGATGAATGGATTGCTTCAAGAACTGGGATTCGTTCTAGGCGGCTAGCGACAGCACAAGAGTCTTTGAGCGCGATCGCAACTTTAGCGGCAAAAGACGCGATCGCAGCCTCAGGAATTACACCACTAGACATTGACTTAATTATTCTGGCAACTTCAACTTCTGATGACTTATATGGCAGTGCTTGTAAAGTTCAAGCGCAGTTAGGAGCAACCAAAGCAGTAGCTTTCGATTTGACAGCCGCTTGCTCTGGTTTTGTGTTTGGACTTGTGACTGCTGCTCAATATATCAAAACTGGAGTTTACCAAAATGTACTGTTAATTGGAGCAGATTTTTCCTCTCGTTGGGTAGACTGGACAGATCGCCGCACTTGTGTATTATTTGGTGATGGTGCGGGAGCAGTAGTAATGCAAGCTAGTGAGAGCGATCGCTTACTAGGATTTGAACTCCGTAGTGATGGCACTCAAAATAATTGCCTCAACATTGCTTACCAACCTCAGTCTCAAGAACTGATCCCAGGCGTTGAGGTTGCTAAAGGTACTTATCAACCAATTACCATGAACGGTAAAGAAGTCTATCGCTTTGCTGTTCAAAAAGTACCAGAAGTCATTGACAAAGCCTTGTTTCGCGCCAACCTCAGTGTCGACAATATAGACTGGCTAATCTTACATCAGGCAAATCAGCGCATTCTGGATGCCGTAGCTGAACGTCTTAAGATTCCCAGCCACAAAGTTATTAGCAATCTTGCCAACTATGGCAACACCTCTGCCGCCTCTATCCCTCTTGCTCTCGATGAAGCCGTGCGAGCAGACAAGATTAAACCAGGTGAAATTATTGCCACCTCTGGCTTCGGTGCTGGTCTTACTTGGGGAGCCGCAATTTTTCAGTGGGGTAGGTAGTTATAGGGGAGCAGAGGTGCAGGGGAGCAGAGGTGCAGGGGGATGGGGCGATATTATATTGTTTAATCCCTATCCCCTAACCCCTAGCCCCTAGTCCCTCTTCTTCGATTACTGCTTCGGCTTGGTGAACGAGCGATCGCAATTTATCCAACATTTCCTGCTCAACGTCTTGCCACAAATGGCGTTGATGTGCTTCTAATAACCTTTCTGCCATATCTCGTAGCACCCAAGGATTCTTTTGTTGAATGAACGCCTGCACATTTGGCTCAAACAAATAAGCCTCGGCAATGCCTTGATACATATGATCTTCTACACACCTAGCTGTGGCATCGTAGGCAAATAAGTAGTCCACTGTCGCTGCCATTTCAAATGCACCTTTGTAGCCGTGACGCATCACGCCAGCAATCCACTTTGGATTAACAACACGGGAACGATACACCCGCGCTATTTCTTCTTTGAGGTGGCGAATGCGGGGGTTGGCAGGAATGGAATTATCCCCAAAGTAGGTTTGAGGATTTTGGCCTTGGATGGAACGCACTGCTGCTGTTAAGCCGCCCTGAAATTGGTAATAATCATCAGAATCTAGCAAGTCATGTTCGCGGTTATCTTGATTTTGCAAGACAATTTGTATTTGTCCGAGACGCTGCTCAAACGCTTCAGGAGCGGCGCGACCTTCAGATGAGCCGGAGTAGGCGTAACAACTCCAGTTAATATAAGCACGGGCTAAATCTTGATCATCTGTCCAATTTTGGGCTTCAATTAAACCTTGCAGTCCAGCGCCGTAAGCTCCAGGTTTAGAGCCAAAGATTCGGTAACGCGATCGCACTTCTGCTTGTTCTTGTGTCAATCCTGCTGTTTCCCACAACTGCGTTTCATGGAGGACTTGCGCGGCTAATGGGTTTTGGTCTGGCGGTTCATCCAAAGCCGCTACTGCTGCTACAGCAGAATCAAATAAATCAATTAAGTTGGAAAAAGCATCGCGGAAAAAGCCAGAAATTCGTAAAGTTACATCCACACGGGGGCGTTGTAAAACTGAAAGCGGGATAATTTCAAAGTCTACTACCCGCCGCGAGACACCATCCCAAATAAGTTGTACACCCAGTAAAGCCAGCGCCTCGGCAATGTCATCACCGCCAGTCCGCATGGTGGAAGTTCCCCAAACAGACAAGCCTAGAGTTTTGGGATATTCGCCATTTTCTTGCGTATAGCGCTCAATCAGTGCTTCAGCCGCCTTACGTCCCACATCCCAGGCAGTTTCGGTAGGAATAGCGCGGATGTCAACTGAGTAGAAGTTACGACCAGTGGGCAATACTTCTGGACGACCGCGTGTTGGCGCACCAGCTGGACCACTCTCGATGTATTTTCCTTCTAGTCCGCGCAACAATTGAGTGATTTCTTGGCTTGTTTGTCTTAGGGAAGGAAGGAGGCGATCGCGTATCCAGGTCAATTCAGAGGCAAGAGGTGAAAGATTAGGAGTTGTTATTACTTGTTCTATTAATTGAGCGGCGTGTCGTTCTAAAACTTCAACTGCATCGCCAACAGTGCGGCAGGGGTGCTGAGTTTTAGCGGCTAAAAGCTTAAGCTCGTGTGCTGATAGCTGAGTGCTAAAATCTGCTGTAAGCGGATCGAAATCTAATTGCCAATTTTGAGCGATAACACGAGTTAAACCTACACGATTAGAACTTGGTTGACGAGCGATCGCCACAATTAAATCTCGTAATTGTCGCCCTTGGGGACACTGACCAAAAATGTGAAGTCCATCACGAATCTGAGCTTCTTTCAATTCACACAAGTAGCCATCAGCAGTGCTAAGAAACTGAGTAAAATTATGCGGATTTAGGTTTTGACTTGTATCCTTATCTGATCCCCAATCACCCAAATCGCGATGTAAATTTTCTTGAATTACAAGCTGAGTAATGCGATCGCATATCAAAGACAATCGTGATGGATCTAGACTTTGAGCCTCATAATACTCATCAATTAAACCCTCAAGTTGTTGCAACGGCCCATAAAGTTCCGCCCTCGTCATCGGCGGTGTAAGGTGGTCTATAATCACCGCCTGAGCGCGACGCTTGGCTTGTGAACCCTCGCCCGGATCATTAACAATAAACGGATACAAATGAGGTAACGCCCCAAACGCTACTTCTGGATAACAGCAACTCGACAAAGCAACACTTTTACCAGGTAGCCACTCTAAATTTCCATGTTTACCTACATGAACAATTGCATCAGCGCCAAAATGTTCTCTTACCCAGTAGTAAAAAGCTAGGTAAGCATGAGTTGGCTCTAAATCTGGGGCATGATAATTCAAACTAGGATCAAGATCATAGCCCCGCGTCGGTTGAATTCCTACAAACACATTCCCTAGTTGAATTCCTGGAATAGCAAATTCTCCATTTCCCCCCTGCTCCTCCGCTCCCCTGCTCCTCCGCTCCCCTGCTCCTCCGCTCCCCTGCTCAAGAGTTCCCCATCTTTCACAAATCCTTTGTTGCACTATTTGAGGTAAAACAGCGAAATATTTTTCATATTCCTCCCAACTCACCCCTTGCAAAACTGGCTTTAATTCCCGTCCTTCAGGGTCATTTGTTACCCCAGTTGTTAAGCATTTAATCAGTTCATCTCCTGTTTCGGGTAAATTTTCGCTTTTGTAGCCAGCTTGCTGAAGCGCTTTCAGTATTTCTATACAACTAGCTGGCGTATCCAACCCGACACCATTTGCCAGACGACCATCACGGCTAGGGTAGTTCGCCAAAATTAGAGCGATTCGCCGTTTTTCTGGTGGTACAGAGCGTAGGCGTACCCAACGTTCTGCCAACTCGGCGACAAAGTTAATGCGATCGCTTACTGGCTGATAAACTACTACATCGGTTTCAATATCGCGATTGCGGGTTTCTACAGCTTTAAAGGAAACAGCACGGCTAATAATCCGCCCATCAACCTCTGGTAGAGCCACATTCATCGCCATGTCGCGTGGTGAAAGTCCCTGAGATTGAGATTCCCACCCCTGGGCTGTTCCACCGCTCAAAATCACCTGCAACACTGGCACATCCAATTTCTGCCACAAATCAAGTTGGGGTGTTTCAGTTTCTAGCCGAGCCAGAGAAAAACTTGTTGTATTGAGCAACACCTGAATATGCTGCTCGTCTTTGGGCATAAAGTACGGCAACAAATCTGCTTGCACATCGCGATCGCGCAGCGATGACACAAAAATCGGCACTGGTTCTAAATTTCGCTGAAGTAATGCTTGACAAAGTGCATCAATTGGTAGTGTATTTCCGGCTAAATAATGAGCGCGATAAAACAAAATCCCAACTTTTGCAGGCAAGAGGCTTTTATCCCCCGCACCCCCGCACCCCCGCTCCCCTGCTCTCTTCCCTAACCCCTGATACAAACCAACACGCGGGACTGGTTGCGGTGGTGGTGGACTATAAGCTGTTTTGAGGCAAAGATCAGCGACAAACTGAAGGGCATTGACAGTATTTTCGATCCCGCCTTCAGTGAAGTAACGCCAAAGTTGATTAACGGCGGCAAGAGTTACTGTTGAGTGAGTGATCAGATCAGGATCTACGCGATCGTCTCCAGGAATTACGAACAACGCTGCACCACTACGCTGCACAGTTTCCCGCACAACTTCTAAGCCGTAAGCCCAATACGAACGTCCGCCCAAGAGGCGGAGAATGATTACCTGTGCTTGCTCTAAAACTTCTTCAGCATAAGTATCAATACTTAGCTGTTGTTGCAATTGCAAGAGGTTTGCAACTCGCAATGCTGGAAAATCATTTGGTAATTTGGGGACTGCTGCTGCCAAGGTTTGGATATCAGTATCAGCAGCAGTTAGAAATACCAAGGGAGCCGGGGTTTGTTCTAAAAAAATAACGCCTTCTGCCCCAGGGTTCCAACCACCCGGCATTGCACTTATACGATGCATAATTTTCTGTTATCGGCTTAAATTGATCATAAGCAGGTGAAATTTTTTAGCCTAGCGCATTCAGATTCTCTTACTCAACCTTGGAAAAATGGGTAGTTCTCAAGACTTGAGCTTTTATCCAACCATGCCCCTAACAATTTTTGAGCAGTTGGCACAGTTGTTACAACAGATAACTCAAGGAGTGAAAGAGGCTGTAGTGTTGACGGAGGCAGTTCTATCGCCTATTTCCATACCTTCAGGGCAAATAGAAAAATTTAGTATAGTGGTGTCTCAAAAGTTTAGCGCATTGCTAGCGGGAACTTTAACTGAGCAAGTATTAGACAGTTCTGAGCGTGGTTCGGGGCTTAGTGAGCAGTCATCAGTTATTAATGTGAGGTTGACATTTGAACCAGAAGCGATCGCCAATTTTCTAATTCAACTAAGTGAATCGCTCTCATTTGAGCCTCAAACTCATCAAGCACTTAATTCCTATAGTCAAATTCCGCAGCCAAACGATGCCAAGCTGCAAAGTGAATTTACGCTTTTATTGGTGTCTCTGCTTATTTCTCAGCAAAACCCTGAGCGAACATATCCTTATGTCTCTGTTTGTCAACCCGTAGAAAATGCGCTGCGACAGCAGATTGCTCACGAGAAAATTTTAAATCAGGTGACTACACAGATCCGCCAAAGCATGGAGTTACCTGTAATTCTGACAACAGCACTTAATCAGGTGCGAGAGTTTCTGCAAGTAGACCGATTGGTAATATATCAATTTGAGGAATCAGGAGACAGAAGACAGGAGACAGAAGACAGGAGACAGGAAACAGGAATGTTTATCTTTCCATCTTCGCCTGCTACCGAAGCTCACTCTGCTCATTTTCCTAGTTTTGATTTATTGCAGCATTCAGGTTTGGTTACTTATGAATCTCGCGCTACAGAGTCAATTCCGTCGGTGCTGAATTACAAGGAGGAAAATTGCTTTTTGCCAACTTCTCAATCTTGGGAGAAGTATCGCCAAGGCTTTACAATAGCCGTTGATGATATTGAAAAAGCTTATGTGTTATCAAAGTGCTTGTTGGGGTTTCTAAGAGCTACCAAAGTCCGGGCAAAGTTAGCAGCACCGATTGTATTCCAGGATAAACTCTGGGGACTGCTGATTGCTCATCAGTGTACAGCACCACGTCATTGGATCGATAGTGAAAAAAACTTACTGAAACAGATTGGCGAACAACTAGCGATCGCTATTTATCAAGCTGAGTTAATGCGACAGCGAGAGCAGGAAAAAAGAACACTCGAACAACGAGTAATTGAGCGCACACAAGCACTGCATGATGCTCTAATTGCTGCTCAAGCTGCCAGCCGTGCTAAAAGTGAATTTTTGGCGACGATGAGCCATGAACTGCGATCGCCCTTAACTCGGATAATTGGTATGTCGTCCACACTATTACGCTGGCCTTTAGGTGAACTGAATCAGCGACAACAGCGCTACCTGCAAATTATCCATGACAGTGGACAACACTTGTTAGCGTTAATCAATGACATTCTAGAGCTATCACAATTAGAGGCTGGCAAGGCAATATTAAATATTAATGAGTTTTCCCTAGTTCAACTTGCCCAAGCTAGCGTATGTTTGCACAATATTTCCTACGGCGAATCACTTTGTGAGCGAGCTAAACATCAAGCAATCAATCTCAAGCTTGATTTAAAAATTGAACCACCTTCATTTCTCTTCGCCGCCGATCCGCAGCGAGTCCGACAAATTCTGTGGAATCTTGTCAGTAATGCCGTTAAATTTACGCCAGAAGGCGGACAAGTGATCCTCCGTGCTTGGCTAGAGAATAACACTGCTGTTTTTCAAGTAGAAGATACAGGTATCGGCATTCCAGAACACCAAATACCGCTTTTATTTGAGTTTCAGCAACTAGAATCTCCACACTGCCGCCTATACGAAGGGACAGGGTTAGGTTTAGCATTAACAAAACAGTTAGTAGAACTTCACCGAGGTCGAATTGAAGTGGAATCTACTTTAGGCATCGGTTCCACCTTTACTGTATGGTTGCCCGCGATCGCCAATTACAATGTCTAAGAGGTCAGGGGTTAGGGTTAGGGAATAAAAATAATAACTATCTCCCCATCTCCTCTGCACCCCTGCACCCCCGCACCCCCGCACCCCTGCACCCCCGCTCCCCCGCACCCCTGCACCCCCGCTCCCCTGCTAAAAATGCTCCTCTGCTAAAAATGCTCCCAATCTTCCCATTTCTCTATGCCAGTTGATTTCACTACTAGTATCAAAGTTCTTGAGCGCGGCTTAATCGTATCTTGTCAAGCTCCTGTTGACTCGCCGTTGCATGAGCCAGTTGTAATTGCTGCGATCGCAAGATCCGCCATAAACCAAGGCGCAGTTGGAATACGGATTGATACTCCTGCTCATATCAAAGCAGTACGCCAGCAAGTGAAAGCACCGATTATAGGGCTATGGAAGCAACAGTTACCCTCATATGAAGTGTATATCACGCCGCAGTTTGATCATGCTGCTGCGATCGCCAGAGCCGGAGCAGATATCATCGCCATAGATGCCACTTCTAGAAAACGCCCTGAAGGGGAAACACTTGGATCGCTAATTGATAAAATTCATCATCAACTGAGCAAACCTGTGATGGCAGATGTAGATACAATTGAAGCCGCGATCGCAGCGCAAAAAGCTGGTGCAGATATTATTGGAACGACGCTTTACGGCTACACTACCGAAACTCAAAACCTCTCTCCCCCTGGTTTTGATCTCCTTAGTCAAATGGTAGAACAACTAGAAGTTCCAGCAATTTGTGAAGGCGGCATTTCTTCACCCCAAATGGCTCGTCAAGCTCTTCATTTGGGAGCCTACGCTGTTGTTGTCGGTACTGCGATCACAGGTATCGACTACCAAGTAAAAGCTTATAAATCAGTGCTAAATGACTAAAAAAAGTGAGTAGTGAGTAGTGAAGAATTCTAGGATCACTACTCAATCAAAAAAAATTTTAAACCCTAGATTTATTTATGGAAAAGCAAGAAAAATTAAATCAAAATTAGATACGTCGAAATTTAAGATGTCTTTATATCAAGGCCCTAGTTTTAATTATAAGGCGGGTGCAAGCTAACTTTTCGTCACACGGCGGTAAGCTTTGTTGCACCCACTACTCACTACTCACTCTTCACTATTAAAACGTATTAAACCTGCCGCTTTAGGATCACCATCTCATTGCCTACTACTGGACTACGAGCCAGGATTTTCCCTTGGGGATCAGTAATTTCCAGATGGGTAAAGTCTAGTTCTCTAGAGCGTTCTAGCATCTTTTCGGCTAACTTATCTTGCTGTGATTGTTTGAGGTTGTACCAATCATCACCAACTTTGACAGTTAGACTGCTACCTTCAAAATTAGCTTGAATTGACTGAATCAATCCATCAGCATAGCGATCGCTAATTCCAGATACTTGGTTTTGAATTGAGGCAATCAAATTCTGCTCTGGTGTTAATTGTACGGGTGGCGCGGGACTTAGTTCTGGTTTTGGTTCTGGAGAAGGTATGACTTCAACTGGAGATGGCGCTACCTCGATTGGTTCTGGCTCTGTGGGTGCAGCTAACTCCGGTGGAGGCGTTATAGTTGGGGTAGGCGCTAGCTCAGAGTCAGGAACATTTGCCACAACAGCAGGCTGAGGCTTTCCAGGTAAGAGAACTGAGGTTGTCCAAATCAGAATTACAGCAATTCCAGCAATAATCCCAGTCAAAGCTGTATTTGATAGTGCAGACAGATTCTCTGGTAAAAAAGAGCGGATTTTCTTTAATACAGCATCCCACCCATTCAGGATCTGATCTAAAAAACTTGGCGCTGTACCCGGCGCTGGTTCTGCTTCTAGCTTCGCTACCACTCCTTCTAACACCCGAATTGTTCCTCGCAGACCTTTGATACTCTGAGCTTTAAGAACTTGCGGTGTCTGCGTTTCCTGCGGATTTCCTCGCGGTTTAGGGGAAGACGGTGGTTGTGGTTGGTTTTGTGACATTAATATTTCCTAAAGAGCAGCGCATCAGGCTTAAATACGATAAATTTTTACGAGTGCTACAAATTCAGCCCTAATTTATCATTTTGTGTTTCATTCCAATTGTTTTAATGTAAATGAGGTGATATATGAGCTTCAAACGCCGTCAATTTCTACTATTTTTAAGTACCCTTAGCGGTTTCAGTTTAGCTTTTTTGAGTAAGATTTTTCGGAATCAGAGCGCCGCTAGTGCTGACATTAACTCAGCGATCGCATCTACTATTACTCTAAAACCAGCAGCCTCTGAAACTCCACTTTTACGTTTTGTGTCTTTAGCCGATACAGGAACTGGGGCAAAAAGTCAATATGCTGTTGCTAAGGCGATGACTCGTTATCAGAGTCAAAATGAGTTTAATTTGGCAATTTTGGCTGGAGATAATATTTATAATGATGGTGAAATTGAAAAAATTAACGCAGTATTTGAGCGTCCTTATCAACCTTTGCTCAAGCAAGGTGTTAAATTTCACGCCTGTTTAGGGAACCACGATATTCGCACAGATAATGGCGATCCTCAAGTGAGTTATCCAGGTTTTAATATGCCAGGACGATATTACACATTTCGCCGCGATTCTATACAGTTTTTTGCCTTAGATACTAATCATAATGCTGACTGGAAAAATCAATTGATTTGGCTAGATCAAGAACTAAGTCGTAGTGATGCTCCTTGGAAAATTGTATTTGGACATCACCAAATTTATTCATCTGGTAACTATGGATTGAACCAACCTTTGAATAAAGTTCTCACTCCAATTTTTAAAAAACACGGTGTACAGCTTTATATTAACGGACACGATCATAACTATGAACGCACTCGCTCAATCAATGGTACAACTTATCTGATTTGTGGTGCTGGTGCTGGAGTTCGTCCAGTAGGCCGTTCAGCTTGGACAGAGTATTCTGCTAGTAAGTTAAGTTTTGCAGCATTTGATGTGTATAGCGATCGCATAATAATTAGTGGTATCGGTACTAATAACCGCGTTTTTGATCGCGGAATTATTAAACTGCAATCAGCCTAACTTTTACTTCAATTTTCAACTTCTTTATAAATATCTCAAAGGAATAATTAATGCTAAAACGAGGCTCATCAGGTTCAAAAGTAATTGAACTTCAAAAAACTCTAAAATCAAAAGGTTTTAATCCTGGGTTAATAGACGGAAACTTTGGACCAGGTACTGAAGCAGCAGTAATCGCTTTTCAAAAGAGTCAACGTCTATTAGCCGATGGTATTGCTGGTGTCCAAACTTTACGAGCTTTAGGTATATCAGAAGGAACTAGACGTTTCAGCGATTTATTTACCGTTAATTTTGTTTCTCAAATGTTTCCTGACGCACCTTTAAGTAATATCAAAAAATTTCTCCCTCCTGTTTTAGATGCTCTTAATCAACAAGGATTAGGAGATAAAGATATGATTCTGATGGCTTTAGCAACAATTCGCGCAGAAACAGCAGGTTTTGAGCCTATTAACGAATTTAAATCTAGGTTCAATACATCACCCAATGGTCGCCCTTTTGATCTTTATGACTTTCGTAATGACTTAGGAAATGGCACAGTTGGCGATGGTGCAAAGTACAAAGGTCGTGGTTTTATCCAATTGACAGGTCGTGCTAATTATCAAAATATTGGTCAAGCTATCGGTCTTGGTAATCGGTTAGTTAACGAGCCTCAATTAGCAAATGATCCAAATATTGCAGCACTTATACTAGCTCGCTTTCTCAAAAATAAAGAACAGCAAATTAGAGAGGCTTTAAGAAAATCGCCTAAAGATTTGGTAACAGCGCGTAAAGCAGTTAACGGTGGTACTCATGGCTTAGACAGATTTAAAACAGCATTCCAAATTGGTGCAGATAAGCTTAATGCGATCGCCTAAACTACATATCTGATATATCTTCAACTTAAGCAACTTAAAGACCTACTGATATTTGTGCTAACGGCTGCTTATCAGTAGCATTAAGAACAATAGCCGCGTTTTGCTCAACATACTATTTGATTAGTAGCAATTTACTTTTTAGGGAAATTTTTATGATTCTTGAAGCCGTATTACTTAATATTAAAATTGGTTTGCTTAATGATTTTGAAGCTTCTTTTAATAAAGCTTCTAGGATTATTTCATCAACAAATGGCTATTTATCCCATGAACTTCATAAATGCTTGGAACTCGAAGGAAAATATTTATTACTTATAAAATGGGAAACTTTAGAAGCTCATACAGTTGGGTTTAGAAGTTCTCCTGAATATCAAGAATGGAGAAAGCTTCTTCATCACTTCTACGAACCATTCCCAACCGTTGAACATTTTGAAAAAGTTGAGCTAGACTATTAAAACTATGTTGCAGACTTAAACTTAGTAAAAATGATAAAATATCTGTACCTAGATTAACCTTAACACTCTTCTTTAATATGAGGTGACTAATACTTCAGTAATCATCCCTCGCTTTTTTGCATTTGAATTAATTGATCTAGATGCTGTTATCTCGTAGATTTTGAACTTGCTATATAACTCCCGAATAAAAGAGCAATCAGAATTAGACAACATAACTTTTACTCCACGTTCAGCCAGTTCTACAAAAGTGTCCTTTAGTCTAATTTGATCATATTCATTAAATGAATAAGAACTATAAGCTGTGAAATTACTGGTACAACTTAATGGATAATATGGCGGATCGAAATAAATAAAATCATCAGAGGTTTTGGCATAATTCAGCACATCTTCAAAAGCCCTTACTTCAATTACAGTTGATTGAAGAGCAACTGAGGCTGAACGTATAGTATCTAAATCACAAATATTAGGTTTTTTGTATCTACCCATTGGTACATTAAATTCGCCTTTTGAATTTTCTCGATAAAGACCATTAAAACAAGTTTTGTTCAAATAGATTATCCTAGCCGCCCTTTCTAATTCATTAATGTTTTTACTTGAGCGAATCTGATAGTAATACTCTTTACTGTGGTTATATTGATGCTTTTCAAGAAGTAAAATTAATTCTGCTAAATTATCGCGTACACATCGGTAAACGTTAATTAACTCTAAATTGATATCAGTTATAACAGCATTTTTAGGTTGAAGATGAAAGAAAACAGCGCCACCGCCTAAAAATGGCTCATAGTAAGTTTTAAATTTTTTAGGAAAATAAGGAATATATTGCTTAATTAGCTTACTTTTTCCACCTGCCCATTTTAAAAATGGACGTGGTGAATGCTGGATATTTTGAATTAACATTAAGCCTAAAGTTAAAGTTTAAACTAACTATTAATATTAAAAAATGGAAAAATATTAAATAAAGAATTCAAAAGCGAGATATATTATAATAAATTTTAAGCCAAAACTGCACAGCAATCTTTACTTTATCAAGAAGGACATTTAAATTTAGATGTTTGACGGATTCTGGGAAAATATCTCGCGCTACCCTCGCTACCTAGTTACGATCATTTTAGGCGTGTTGTTGAACGTCTTTGCGCCAATAGCACCACTATTTAAGCGCCCAACTACAGCGATCGCCAGTGTGAGTTTCTTGGTTGCGCTGTTTGTCTTTGTCTTTTTTACTTTACGTGCCATGCTAGACCTGGATCAAACAATCTAGACTAGGGCAATAGGGGCATTGCCTCCCAAATAAATTAGATTACTACCACCGATGTGAGGAGGCGGGTTGATTATGGCTACAAGTCGTCGGGTTTCTCGCGTTGCCGAATTAATTAAACGCGAAGTTAGCCAAATGCTACTTCAAGACATTAAGGATGACCGCGTGGGTGCAGGAATGGTCAGTGTGACTGATGTAGATGTTTCCGGCGACCTACAACACGCCAAAATTTATGTCAGTATTTATGGCACAGACGAAGCCAGACAACAAATAATGGCTGGGTTGAAGTCAGCAACCGGATACATTCGCAGTGAACTAGGACATCGGATTCGTCTCCGCCGCACACCAGAAGTAATATTTCAGGAAGATCGCTCTATAGAACGCGGTACTAAAGTCTTATCCCTGCTAAACCAGCTTAATATTTCTTCTCCGCTTGATGAGCAAGTATCAAATGAAGACGACATTGACGATCAAGACGATGTTGATATCTCAGCTGAGGAAGAAGCAAAATAGTTCACTCTGCCGAGTGTGACGAGCAGTGTTTTTAAATTCTTTATTGCAGTCTACGCACTTAGAAAATTTATTAATAGGCTGTAGGGATAATTCCTGAATTGTTCTAGCTTCAGTAAGAAATTCTGGGCTGAGTCTTCTTCTTTCAAAACTTTCGACTTAAGTGAACTGAGATAAATTCCAAATTGGAGTTCTTAGGCAAAATTTTAGTAGTTGTCTATAAAACACCCGCTACTAGGTAAATTCTCAAAATTCGCTAAAAAAGCGCTTATTCTAGTAAATATAAGCGCTTATGCTTTCTAACTCGTTAAGGCAAGCCTAGGAAGGTAAACCCAAAACCTTGAAAGAGTAAAGCTGCGGATATAGTAGAAATCAACTTAGTCAGTGTGAGTCTCTGAGTGTCAATTATGAAAAATTTTGTTGCTGGTTCAGTTTGGTTAGGCAAAGCAACTGTTTTAGCTCTTGTTGTAGGGTTTCTCGCTGCTTGTAACAACGAAGAAGCAAATAACCCTGATGTTGTCGTCGTCAGCCCTAGCCCTACGATCGCAGCATCTCCTTCGCCTAATGTAGTTGTTGTTAGCCCGACGACCGCAGTATCTCCTTCGCCTAACGTGGTTGTTGTCAGCCCTACAACCACAACCTCGACCACAACTACCACAACAGCTAATGAACCAATTACTGATGTAGTAGTTATTGCCTCTGCACCAGATCAGCAGTCTCTGGTCAATAGGCAGGTACAATTTGCCAATGTTCCCGTTCAAAGTGTAATAGGCGATCGCACCTTCTGGGTCGGTTCAGGCAATAATCAACGCCTATTGGTTGTGCTTGATGAGGCTTTAGATAGTGGTAACACCGAAAGAGCCCTCGATGTCAATGCGGGACAGACACTGACAATGAACGGGATAGTTAGACGAATGCCTAATGCAGCAGACGCTCAGAAACAATGGGGATTGAGTGCAACAGAGGCTAATTCGCTGCAAAATCAACGAGTATACTTACAGGCATCACAAGTTCAGACTAAATAGCTAGGATGAAACCATCTTTTCGATTATTCTAAACTTCAGACTTTAGCTTTCAGCCTTGGACTTAAGTTCAAGGCTTTGCTATATCAAAATTTTTATCAAAATTTAAGATGAAGCGATCGCTACCTGATTTAGAAACCCTGTGTTTAAAAGAACAAGTAGCCCAGATGGTTGTAGTCCGAGCCTCTGGCTATCTGTTCGATCATCAAATTCAGTATCCGCAATGGGAGCCACCAACTGCAAAACTCCAGTATTGGTTAGAACATCTGGGTGTCGGTGGCGTGATTTTGCTTGGAGGTAGTGCTGGAGAAATTGCCTTACGATCGCAACAACTCCAAAACTGGGCAAAAATCCCGTTGCTAATTGCCGCAGATATCGAGGAAGGAGTCGGACAACGCTTTTCAGGTGCAACTGCGTTCCCGCCACCAATGGCAATCAGCGCGATCGCCAATAAAAACCTGAGCCTTGCCCAACATTATGCCACCCAAATGGGAGCGATTACCGCCCAAGAAGCACTAGCAATTGGCGTTAACTGGGTACTTGCTCCTGTTGTAGACGTTAATAATAATCCTGATAACCCTGTAATTAATGTCCGCGCATTTGGCGAAACCCCAGAGATAGTAAGCAAGCTCGCAACTGCTTTTATTCAAGGTGCTAAAGCCTATCCAGTCTTAACTACAGCAAAACACTTTCCAGGGCATGGTGATACTGCCACCGATTCGCATCTGGATCTGCCCGTTTTACCGCATTCAGCCGCCCGTTTAGCTTCAGTTGAGCTACCACCATTTGAGTCCGCGATCGCGGCTGGCGTGGATGCCGTAATGAGCGCTCACTTACTAATTCCTAGCTGGGATGCTCAACAACCAGCAACACTGTCTGAGCCAATTTTGACTCAGCAACTGCGCCAAAAACTGGGATTTGAGAAATTGATTGTGACAGATGCTTTAGTAATGGGTGCGATCGCCAACCATTATGGTACTAACGTTGCTCCAGTTCTAGCGGTAGAAGCTGGCGCAGATATTTTGCTGATGCCTATTGATCCAGAAGGCGCAATTCAGGCGATCTGTGAAGCGGTGGAAAGCGGACGTATTTCAGCAGAGCGGATTCGTGCCTCAGTTGAACGGATTTGGCAAGCTAAGTTAAAGGTGAGCAGGGGAGCAGAGGAGCGGGGGAGCAGAGGAGCGGGGGAGCAGAGGAGCGGGGGAGTAGGGGAGCAAGAAGTGAGATTAAGGTTTGAACTGGCTCAAGCGGATACTCTTGCAACTGTTGACAATATTTTACGAGAAACTCAGCTAGTTTACGGTTCTGTGCCGTTGCAGTTAGAAATATCTGCGACTGACTCTAGACCTTTATGCAACTTGATTGTGGTAGACAATTTGCTAGCGTGTGATTTCTTGGGTCAACATACTGAGGCGATCGCATTACCCGCACAGCTAGGCTACACTACCAATTTAATTGATCTTCATACTCCAATTAGCGCTATCCCAGCTGGAAATCAACTTACTCTGCTGCAACTGTTCATTCGTGGTAATCCTTTTCGGGGTAGTGCTGGTACAACACAAGTAGCACAGGATTGGTTTAAGAAATTATTACATTCAGGCAATTTACAAGCTTTAGTAGTTTATGGTAGTCCCTATGTCCTAGCTCAGTTTCTGCCGTTGCCGCCAGAAGTTCCTTGTGTGTTTTCCTATGGACAAATGCCAGCAGCCCAAGCGATCGCGCTTAATACACTATTGCCTACATAAGTTCACTATCTTGAGACAGGTTTTCTACTTCTGAGTGACAACAACAAGGTAGAACACCGTTTCCTTAACCTTGCCCTAACTTGTTAGAACTAGGATAAAAAGGGTTCAACATCCTTTAATACAAAGGATGTTATCTAAATCACATCTACCTAGATTTGTCAAGCTTTCTTGACTATTGCAACATATTTTAATATCATTGGAGATAGGCAAGCGTCAAAATGAAAAGAGTTTAGTATAGCTAACTACAAATTAACAACCACAAAAACTTAACCACAAAATCTGTGTCAGTCTTGAGAGTGATAAAAACAATATTCCTTCTAGTCGCTAGGTTAAAAATATGAGTTTGAATACGTTGCCATCTATCCGCTACTCGCTAAACATCATCCAAGATGAAGCACGCCAACTTGTGCAAAAGGGAGTAGTTAGCCGTCAGCAACCAATTTATAGCCTCTGCCAATATATTCCAGCGCGTGAGTGGGTTGGTGTTGAGTCTGAGTTAGAAAAATGTGACTTTTTACTGCGCGATCGCATTGGCGATTTAATTGGTCGTGAAGAATGGGATAACGACTAAGTTAATCTTCAGCTAAAAATTGCTAAGAAGGATTTGAGTCTGAGTTACGTAGTTGTTCTAGTTCGGCACGCATAGCAGCGATTTCTGCTGTCAATTCTTGCAAATCTAACTGCACATCAGGTGGTGCAACTTCGGTAGGTGTAGTAGTGGAGGTAGTACCAGATGCTTCAGATGTTGTCGGTACTTGATTTTGTAGTTGATTCAAAAAATTAGTAGCAAAATTGCGGGCTTCTTGTTCTGTCATTTCTCCCTTTGCTGCCCATTCATTCGCTAGATGACTTAATTCTGAACTGATTTGGGAAAGATTCTCGGTTCGCTTTTGAGGATCTTGTAAGGTTTCAACGAGAGAAGCCGTTGCACCCAAAGTAAGATGAAAACCTTGTTGTAATAAATTCGTTAAGTTATCGACGTTGTTCATTGCGGCTATTATTAATAAGGATAAAAATTTGCAGTGCTACCTGTAACTGACTAGCAAGCTAGTTTGACGAGTTTTCGCAGCTACACAGAATAACTAGACTTAATTGCAGATTTTTAGCAGCTTAGGGCTGCTTTTTCTGTGTTTAACTCACTTGCTCTAAATATTGACTAATATCTTCTCTCAGGCGCGTTAGTTCGGCTTCAGTCGTCAGACGGATACTGGCATCTCGGATAGTAATTAAAACTTTAGCGGCGAAGGGAGTAGGCCAGATATTGGGATTGCAGAAAATCTCGAGAAAAACATCGCCAGTATAGCGATATTCTAATGGTGGCTGAGGGCTGGCTTTAACTGGGGGAGTTGCCTTAGCAGAAGCCGCTTTGATACGTTCCATCAATTGAGCGATCGCTCTTTGTAAATCTTGTGCTGCTTGTGGTGAGAAATTGAAGGAGACAGAACCTTCTACTAAGTTTAGTCTTAGCTGTGGAGACATAAAATATAAATACCGAATATCTTGCTAATTCATATTACCTGCAAGCATTAGACTGGATAACTTAGAAATTTTAATCGTGGAGTAGGCACATGGTTCTTGATAACCGCTCCGCAGTGAGAAAAGTCTTAATTATTACCCTACTACTCAACTTGTTTGTAATGGCATTAAAAGCTTTAGTGGGGTCTTGGACGGGATCACTGAGTTTGATTGCTGATGCTTTGCATAGCGTGACAGATAGTGCAAACAACATTTTGGGGTTAGTTACAACTCGATTCTCCTCTCCACAGCCGGATCGCGATCATCCCTACGGACATCAGAAATTTGAAGCAGTGGCGGCGTTGGGAATTGCTGCCTTTTTAGGCATAGCTTGTTTTGAAATTCTCCAAGGCGCTGTAGACAGAATTATTCATGGTGGAGAGCCAATTAAGATCGCACCATCAGAATTGTGGTTGTTGCTGATTGTGCTCGGCGTTAATATTTTCGTTGCTTTCTACGAGCGTTCTGTTGGTCACCGAGTAGGTAGTGCGATTCTGATTGCAGACGCTAAACACACGATGAGCGATGTCTGGGTGACAATTACTGTCCTAGCTGGGTTGATTGGCATTTGGCAAGGAAACGTTTTAAATTTACCTCAACTCCAGTGGCTAGATGTGGTTTTGGCTTTTCCAGTCGCTTTATTAGTATTTAGAAGTGGCTGGTCGGTAATCAAAGATAATTTGCCTTGGCTAGTAGATGAAATGGCGATCGCACCCGAAGCAATTGCTGTGATCGCGCTTTCTATCCCTGGAGTAATTAACTGCCACGATATTGCCTCTCGCGGTCTTCTTGGTCGTCAAGTTTTTATCGAGATGCACATAATAGTCGATGCTGACGACGTAGAGACAGCACACCGAATCACTGAAGAAGTAGAAGCCCGTTTAGAAGAAAAGTTTAATCCAGTACGAGTTTTAATTCATGTTGAGCCGCCACAGTACAAATCTGATCGAATTAGCTATGAGCCTAAACTAGAAAAATAGAATGAACTTAAGGGGGAGTGTCAAAACAAAAAACACAACCCGGTAAGGAGCGCCCTCAATTACAATAATCTTTATAGAAGCGATAAACGATTAATACTCCAAGCCATTAGTGTCAACACCATAGAGGCGGATATGCCAAGAACTCAGAAAAACGACAACTTTGTTGATAAATCCTTTACAGTAATGGCAGATATTATTCTCAAAATTCTGCCTACCAATAAAAAAGCAAAAGAAGCCTTTGTTTATTACCGTGATGGGATGTCGGCTCAAGCGGATGGCGAATACGCCGAAGCTTTAGATAATTACACCGAAGCCCTAGAACTAGAGGAAGATTCCTTTGATCGCAGCTACATCCTCTACAACATCGCGCTGATCCATGCGAGTAATGGTGAACACGAGAAAGCCCTAGAATATTATCACCAGGGGCTGGCGTTGAACCCCCGCCTGATCCAAGCGCTGAATAATATCGCTGTAATTTACCATTATCAGGGAGAAAGAGCAAAGGAAGCAGGAGATAATGACGCGGCGGAGCAATTGTTTGACCAAGCAGGTGAATATTGGAAACGAGCCATCAATATAGCTCCCAATAACTATCTAGAGGCTCAAAACTGGCTCAAAACTAGCGGACGTTTGCAGAATAATTTTTAACTGAAGGCGCTGAGGCTAGGGAAAGAACTATTTACTTGTCTCTAGCCTGACAATTAAATTTCAATAATTAATAACTAATATGATTGATCGTGAGCAAGTTCGTAAAGTTGCCCATTTGGCTCGCCTAGAGTTGCAAGCCCATGAAGAGGAGCAATTTACCACTCAACTTGGTAGTATTCTGGATTATTTTGAACAGCTGAGTGAACTGGATGTTACCGATGTCGAGCCTACAGCACGAGCAATTGATGTTAGTAACGTGACACGACCGGATAACTTACAGCCTTTTAGCGATCGCGAAGCTATCCTCAAGGGTGCGCCTGAACAAGAAGGCGACTTTTTTAAAGTACCAAAAATCCTTAATGCTGAGTAAGAATTATCTATGAATTTAGGTGTACTAGCTGACGGTGCGTGAATTTCTGAACTCAATCAAGAAGACGAGCAAGGCAAATTCGTTCGCTCTTCAACAACATTCCGCAATAAAATTACAGCAGATAATTCAAGTGGCTTTTCAGCTGAACCAGAGCACTATCATCTTTATATTTATTGGGCTTGTTCTTGGGCGCACCGAACGGCAATTATGCGGCAGTTGAAAGGACTAATCGTTCCTATAGGGCCACTAATCGATTTTGACGCACCACATAATCGTTCTGAGCTTTTTAAGCCTTAAAATTATGTCTAGAGGTAGATGATAGTAGCACTTTTTTAAAGTGTTAGCTATCAGGCTTAACTACTAACACTGAACAAGAGGCATCTTCAACAACTTGACTACTAACTGACCCCTGTAAAATCCGCTTAACTCCTGTTAAACCACGACTGCCAATAATAATTAAGTCAGCGTGGTAGATATTGGCAAGCCGGATAATTTCTTCTGCTGGATCACCTGTAACAATTTCTAACTCGCTCTGTCCAGGCAAGTTAGCCTGATATGATTGCAGCTGCTTTTCAATATGTCGATAAGAGACTACCTCAGTATCAGCATGGGGTCGATCAGCAACTATTTCTAGGTTTGACTCTGGCGGGGAAATAACATGAGCAAGGAGAATTTTTGTTGCTGGTTGCACCTGGAGTTCGTGTAAAGTCTGAATTACGCGCTCAGAAAGCTCTGAAGCGTCAAGAGCCACCACAATTGTTTTTAACACCAGCAATTCTCCTTTTAGCTGCCTTAAAAATTAAGAGTTCGGCTGTTCTGTATCCCCCAAGTCCCAGTTTTCAGTTTCCTGACTTTGCATCCGCAGTCGCACTGAGTCAGCGTGAGAGGGTAAACCCTCAGCTGTTGCTAAGACATCAATTGCCCCGGCTACTTTTCCTAGTGCGGTTTGCGAGTATTGAATAATACTAGAGTGTTTGAGGAACGTTTCAACTCCTAAAGCAGAGGCATAACGAGCTGCGCCAGAAGTAGGCAAAGTGTGGTTAGGTCCAGCTAGATAGTCTCCTACTGCTTCGGGCGTGGAGTTACCCAGGAAGATTGCCCCAGCATGGCGAATATGCTCTAGGAGCGCCCAAGGGTCAGCAACTTCTAGTTCTAGATGTTCCGGTGCAAACTCGTTTGAGAATTGAGCTGCTGCTGCTAAGGATTCTACAACGGCAATTAAGCCATAGTGAGCAATCGCTTTTTCGGTCAACGTCCGGCGTGGGTGATTCACTAGCTGTCTTTCGACTGCGGCTTGCACGTTTTCAGCCAAACTTGGATCTGTTGTCAATAAAATTGCTGCCGCCATTGGATCGTGTTCCGCTTGTGCTAGCAAATCAGCCGCCACATGAACAGGATTAGCTGTTTCATCGGCAATAATCAAAACTTCCGAAGGTCCAGCCAATGAGTCAATCCCCACTGTACCGTATACAAGTTTTTTAGCTAGGGTGACATATATATTACCAGGACCAGTAATCACATTAACTTTCGGGATTGTTTCTGTCCCGTAGGCTAAAGCAGCGATCGCTTGTGCGCCACCAATTCGATAAATTTCTTCCACTCCAGCTTCTTGGGCAGCAACTAAGACTGCTGGATTAATTGTCTTACCTGGCCCGGGCGGTGTTACGATCACGCGACGCGGTACACCAGCTACTTTTGCTGGAATCGCATTCATTAGTACGGTGCTGGGATAAGCGGCTCTCCCACCCGGAACATATAGCCCCGCGCGGTCTACTGGAGTGTAGCGCTTGCCCAATACTACATCATCATCGCCAAATTGTACCCATGATTTGGGAATTCGCTGGCGGTGGAATGCTTCAATTCGGCGGCAAGCTAGCACAATTGCACTCAGTAATTCTTTCGATACCTGCTGATATGCTGCATCTAATTCTGAGCCACTGACGCGCAAGTCTTCAGCCTTCAGGTGTTGTTGGTCAAATTCTGCGGTATAGTGCAATACGGCTCGGTCTCCCTGGCGCTTCACCGCTTGAAGCACCTCCCGAACCGTCGCTTCTTTATGAACCACTTGGTCATCATGGGTGCGATCGCAGATCCGTTGTAGTTCTGCTAGTACCTCGGTCTGCTCAGTAATGATTCTCAGCATGGAGTTCGGAATGCCAATCCTAGGAGTTACCGACTTGAGGACAAATCTTTTTTTATCTTTGCCCCATTTGGTGCAAAGCTGATTCATACTCGCTTCTCTAGCTTAACCTGGATTTTTATGAGAATCGCAATAAAGTCCTTCGATGATGCTATATTAGTACATCTAGGAATTTGTCTATATAACGATATCTCTCAAAATCACTGTGGCGAATACAAAGTCTGCTATTAAGCGCGTCCAAGTCGCGGAACGAAATCGTCTGCGTAATAAAGCTTACAAATCAGCCGTCAAGACGCTGATCAAAAAGTACCTAGCTGCTGTAGACACCTACGCTGCTAGCCCCACGCCAGAAGCAAAGCAAGAAGTACAGCAGCATATGGCGGCGGCATATAGCAAAATTGATAAAGCAGTAAAAACTGGAGTTCTGCATCGAAATAATGGCGCAAGAAAAAAATCTCGTCTTGCTCATAGCCTCAAGAAGCACGAATCAGTGAGTAGTGAGTAGTAAGTAGTGAGTAGTGATTAGAAGCTAATTCCTGACTTACTCACCACTCATCACAATCTATGGCAATGCAGCTAATTGACTCTCACGTTCACCTTAACTTTGATGTCTTTGAACCGGATTTAGCAGCCGTGCGATCGCGATGGCAAGATGCTGGCGTAGTTCATTTGGTACACTCCTGTGTTGAACCGAAGGAATTTGCCCAGATTCAAGCTTTAGCTGCTCAATTTCCAGAATTAAGCTTTGCCGTTGGTTTGCACCCCTTGGATGCTGAAAAATGGACTCCAGATACGGCAAGTGAAATTGTGGCGCTGGCTGGTTCTGACTCTAAAGTAGTGGCGCTGGGGGAAATGGGGCTAGATTTTTACAAGGCTGACAACGAAGCGCAACAGCGCATGGTGTTTGAAGCACAACTTGCGATCGCATCTCAACTAAGCTTACCAGTGATTATTCACTGTCGTGATGCAGCAGAGCGGATGCGAGAAATATTACTTGCTTGGAAAGAGCGTGAGGGGGAAAAAGCGCGAGGCGTGATGCACTGCTGGGGTGGAACTCCAGAAGAAACACAATGGTTTCTAGACTTGGGGTTTTATATTAGCTTCAGTGGTACAGTTACGTTCAAAAACGCAAAGCAAATTCATGAATCGGCTCAAATCGTCAAGAGCGATCGCTTATTAATTGAAACTGACTGTCCCTTTTTAAGTCCTGTCCCCAAAAGAAATCAACGACGTAATGAACCAGCTTATGTGCAGTATGTAGCTCAAGCAGTAGCTCATTTACGGGGTGTAACAACAGAAGCGATCGCTGCTCAAACAACTCAAAATGCCTGTAAACTGTTTGGATTTTCAGTGTAAATCTTGCTCAAAAAGCTCCACTAGCAGAAATATTGGCAGCATAAATCTCTGAAATCCACCCCTACAAAACCGTTAGCTTGCGCCATAATAGTTAAAGGAGTAAATGTCAACACCTCAGCTACAAAATTTATGAGGACAAGCCCAGTTCGGTTTAGTCATCTGGTGTAATCTATATCCAGAAAACGGAGGTACTAAGGGTTTGATTGACAAAATAATCAAAAATAAACAGGTTTGCCTCTTTTTTATTAGCCGCAACTTAATATTGAGGACTTGACACATTTGCAATGCTGTGCATATTAGTAGATGATTTTAATCAAAAAGTGTCAAACTCGTTCTCCTTTTAAATTTACATCAAAGATAAATGAGGTAACTACCGGAGACATTCAATAAAATTATTTTCCAGTTAAAACTTGAATTGTTATCCAGGCTAGAAATTTACATTATTAGCGCCATACAAGGGGATACAAACAACTTGCTACTTCTATCAACTATCAGTAGTCTTAAGTTTTTGCAGAAAAATTGTACTTTTGAGTCAGGTGTAACCTCATTTTCCCAAGTTAATCGTTACCGTTTACCTGTATTCGTCCAAGCTAAATTCCTTTTTAATCTTTGCAATATCTAGCTAAGGTATTATCTTCAACCTTGGCTTAAGTATGCGGTTCATTTGAAAATGGATGGAATGATAAAAAAAGATTTAAAAGAGGTGCAAAGGTGATTTCTAGCAGAAGGTAATAACTTCGTTTGCTTTAGGCAACACAAACATGGTACGTCAGCAATGTGTCATTAAAACAGTGTGACCAAAAAGATAAACCCGCACCAGACTATGAGTATTTTCAAATCTCATGCTGGACTACCATCAAGATGCCAAGCTGCAACTATTGTACAAACAGTCAACTCAAAAATGCAATTAAAGGTTTTTTTCTCTCTTGTCCGTAATTGTTGTTAGCAACAGACGGTGTAATAGAAATTACCCAAAATCAACAGTTTTAAATCTGAGCGAGCTTCTAAACGCATGACAACCGAAACCTATCTCGAACCCGCATTCTTGCTACCCGACTTAATTGAAATCCAAAGATCGAGCTTTCGCTGGTTTTTGGAAGAAGGATTGATTGAAGAATTAAATAGCTTCTCACCAATCACTGACTATACTGGCAAACTGGAACTGCACTTTTTGGGTCAAAATTACAAACTGAAGCGACCCAAATACAGCGTAGATGAAGCGAAACGGCGGGACAGTTCTTACACAGTCCAGATGTATGTCCCTACACGCTTAATCAACAAAGAAACTGGGGAAATTAAAGAGCAAGAAGTCTTTATCGGCGATTTGCCGTTGATGACGGAGCGAGGGACATTTATTATTAACGGAGCCGAGCGGGTAATTGTTAATCAAATTGTGCGATCGCCCGGCGTTTACTACAAGTCAGAAACTGACAAAAACGGTCGTCGCACTTACTCAGCCAGTTTAATTCCTAACCGGGGGGCGTGGCTGAAGTTTGAAACAGATCGCAACGGCTTGGTGTGGGTGCGAATTGATAAAACCCGTAAGTTGTCAGCTCAAGTTTTGCTGAAAGCACTTGGTCTATCAGACAACGAAATTTTTGATGCTCTGCGTCACCCAGAGTATTTTCAAAAGACAATTGAAAAAGAAGGGCAGTTTTCCGAAGACGATGCCCTGATGGAATTGTACAAAAAACTACGTCCCGGTGAACCCCCCACAGTATTGGGAGGACAACAACTATTAGACTCGCGCTTTTTTGACGCGAAACGCTATGACCTTGGGCGCGTGGGCCGCTACAAGCTCAACAGAAAGTTACGGCTCAGTGTTCCTGACACAACACGAGTGCTAACTCCAAATGATATTTTGGCAGCAGTTGATTACCTAATCAACTTAGAGTTTGATATGGGTAGCACCGACGACATTGACCACTTGGGCAATCGGCGGGTAAGAAGTGTAGGTGAATTGCTCCAAAATCAAGTGCGCGTGGGGTTAAACCGTCTAGAGCGAATTATTCGGGAGCGGATGACAGTCTCGGATGCTGAAGCTTTGACTCCAGCCTCTCTAGTGAACCCCAAGCCTTTAGTAGCTGCAATTAAAGAGTTTTTTGGCTCTAGTCAGCTAAGTCAGTTCATGGATCAGACTAATCCATTGGCAGAGCTAACTCACAAACGCCGACTTTCTGCGCTTGGTCCTGGTGGATTAACGAGGGAACGGGCTGGATTTGCTGTGCGAGATATTCACCCTTCGCATCATGGTCGCATCTGCCCAATTGAAACTCCAGAAGGTCCGAATGCAGGATTAATTGGCTCATTGGCGACTCATGCCAGAGTGAATCAGTATGGCTTTTTAGAAACACCTTCTAGACCAGTAGAAAACGGACGGGTGCTATTTGACAGTCCGCCAGTATATATGACGGCGGATGAAGAAGATGACTCTCGCGTTGCTCCAGGGGATGTGCCTGTAGATGACAATGGTTACATTATTGGCCCATTAGTCCCTGTGCGCTATCGGCAGGAATTTACTACCACAACGCCAGAACAAGTAGACTACATGGCAGTATCGCCAGTACAAATTGTTTCAGTAGCTACAAGCTTGATTCCTTTCTTGGAGCATGATGACGCTAACCGGGCCTTGATGGGATCGAATATGCAACGGCAAGCCGTACCGCTATTAAGACCAGAACGACCGTTAGTGGGAACTGGGTTAGAAGCTCAGGCAGCGCGCGACTCAGGAATGGTAATTGTTAGCCGGACAGATGGCGAAGTCTCGTATGTAGATGCAACTAAGATTCGAGTCAGGGTAGGAACAGTAGAAACTGGGTTCCACTCGCAAGAAATTGAGTACCCAGTGTCTAAGTACCAGCGCTCCAATCAGGATACGTGCTTGAATCAGCGACCTTTAGTACAGAAAGGCGATTTGGTTGTGGCAGGTCAAGTATTGGCTGATGGCTCCTCGACTGAGGGGGGTGAATTGGCACTGGGGCAAAATATTATGGTTGCCTATATGCCCTGGGAAGGCTACAACTACGAAGACGCGATTTTGATTTCGGAGAAGCTGGTTCAGGAAGATACTTACACCTCAGTACACATTGAGAAATACGAAATTGAAGCCAGACAAACAAAGCTAGGTCCAGAAGAAATTACCAGGGAAATTCCCAACGTTGGCGAAGATGCCCTGCGTCAACTCGATGAGCAAGGTATTATCCGCATTGGAGCTTGGGTAGAATCTGGAGACATTTTAGTTGGCAAAGTCACGCCAAAGGGTGAATCTGATCAGCCGCCGGAAGAAAAATTGCTGCGGGCTATTTTTGGCGAAAAAGCACGAGATGTGCGCGACAATTCGCTGAGAGTTCCTAATGGCGAAAAAGGGCGCGTTGTCGATGTGCGCGTGTTCACGCGGGAGCAAGGCGACGAGTTGCCACCAGGGGCAAATATGGTAGTACGGGTGTATGTAGCCCAGAAACGTAAGATTCAGGTGGGCGACAAAATGGCAGGTCGGCATGGAAATAAGGGAATTATTTCGCGAATTCTGCCAATTGAGGATATGCCTTATTTAGCAGACGGCACACCAGTGGACATTGTGTTGAATCCTTTGGGAGTACCTTCACGAATGAACGTCGGTCAGGTGTTTGAGTGTTTGTTAGGCTGGGCAGCCGAAAATTTGGGACTGCGGTTCAAGATAACGCCGTTTGATGAAATGTATGGTGAAGAATCATCGCGGACGATTGTGCATGGCAAACTGAACGAGGCACGCGATCGCACAGCCAAAAAATGGCTATTTAACCCAGATGCTCCAGGGAAACTCCAGGTATTTGATGGTCGCACAGGAGAAGCATTTGATCGACCGATAACGATCGGCATGGCATATATGCTAAAGCTCGTTCACCTAGTAGATGACAAGATCCACGCCCGTTCAACAGGTCCTTATTCTCTGGTGACACAGCAGCCTTTGGGCGGCAAAGCACAGCAGGGAGGTCAGCGCTTTGGAGAAATGGAAGTATGGGCCTTAGAAGCATTTGGGGCAGCATACACTTTGCAAGAGCTACTGACGGTCAAATCTGACGATATGCAAGGGCGAAACGAAGCTCTTAACGCCATTGTTAAAGGCAAAGCTATCCCTAGACCGGGTACACCAGAGTCTTTCAAAGTGCTAATGCGAGAACTTCAATCACTGGGTTTAGATATTGCAGTTCATAAAGTAGAAACTCAAGCAGACGGCAGTTCTTTAGATGTAGAGGTGGATTTAATGGCAGATCCGAATGGTCGTCGCACTCCCTCACGACCTACTTATGAATCTCTAAGCCGCGAGGCTCTCGAAGAAGAAGTCTAGGAAATCGGGGCTAAGGGCGCTTAGGCTAGAGGCTAAAGGCTAGAAGGGGAATATAAATATAATCCCCTGCTAAGAATGCTCCTCTGCTAAAAATGCTCCCCTGCTCCCCTGCTAAGAATGCTCCCTGACCCCTCCTTTAATCCCCAATTCCTAATTCCTTAGTTATGAGAAATCAGCAAGCAAATCAGTTTGATTATGTGAAAATCGGGCTAGCTTCACCAGAAAGAATTCGACACTGGGGAGAAAGAACACTACCCAACGGTCAGGTTGTTGGTGAAGTAACAAAGCCTGAAACAATTAATTATCGTACTTTAAAACCAGAGATGGATGGCTTATTCTGTGAGCGCATCTTTGGCCCTGCAAAGGATTGGGAATGTCATTGCGGGAAGTATAAGCGAGTACGGCATCGCGGAATTGTGTGCGAACGCTGTGGCGTAGAAGTAACTGAGTCTCGTGTGCGCCGTCATCGGATGGGCTACATTAAACTTGCTGCCCCCGTTGCCCACGTTTGGTATCTCAAAGGAATTCCCAGCTACATTTCAATTTTGCTGGATATGCCGTTACGGGATGTAGAACAAATTGTCTACTTCAATGCTTACGTCGTCCTGTCTCCTGGTAACGCTGATACCTTGAGCTACAAACAGCTACTTTCAGAAGATCAGTGGCTCGAAATTGAAGATCAACTTTATAGTGAAGAGTCTGAGCTTTCGGGGATCGAAGTTGGCATTGGAGCCGAGGCGCTGTTGCGGCTGCTAAGTGACCTAGCTTTAGAAACACAAGCTGAAACATTACGGGAAGAAATCGCTAATGCTAAAGGGCAAAAACGTGCCAAGCTGATTAAGCGCTTGCGGGTAATTGACAATTTCATTGCTACAGGTTCTAAACCAGAATCGATGGTGATGACAGTTATTCCCGTAATTCCACCGGATTTGCGACCAATGGTGCAACTGGATGGCGGGCGATTTGCTACTTCGGATTTGAATGACCTCTATAGACGGGTGATTAACCGCAACAACCGTTTAGCACGGCTGCAAGAAATCTTGGCTCCAGAAATTATCGTCCGCAACGAAAAGCGGATGCTGCAAGAAGCTGTAGATGCTCTAATAGACAATGGTCGTCGGGGACGGACGGTGGTGGGAGCCAACAACCGCCCACTGAAATCTTTATCAGACATTATTGAGGGTAAGCAAGGGCGCTTTCGCCAAAATTTACTAGGAAAACGAGTAGATTACTCGGGGCGATCGGTAATTGTGGTGGGGCCGAAGTTAAAAATCCACCAGTGCGGCTTGCCACGAGAAATGGCGATTGAGTTGTTTCAACCGTTTGTGATTCATCGGTTAATTCGCAGTGGTTTAGTTAATAACATCAAAGCTGCCAAAAAGTTAATTCAACGCGGCGATCCCAGTGTTTGGGATGTGTTGGAAGAAGTAATTGAAGGACACCCAGTTCTACTGAACCGCGCCCCAACTCTACACAGATTAGGAATTCAAGCGTTTGAACCGATTTTGGTAGAAGGTCGTGCTATTCAATTGCATCCTCTAGTATGTCCAGCGTTTAACGCCGATTTCGATGGCGACCAAATGGCGGTACACATACCACTGTCGTTAGAGAGCCAAGCAGAAGCAAGATTGTTGATGTTAGCTTCCAACAATATCTTGTCACCAGCGACAGGTAGACCGATTGTAACTCCTAGCCAAGATATGGTTTTAGGCTGCTATTACTTAACAGCAGAAAACCCGAAAGCCCAAAAAGGAGGCGATCGCTACTTTGCTTCGCTAGATGACGCGATTATGGCTTATGAGCAGCAACAAGTTGATTTACACGCCAAAGTGTGGGTACGTTTTGACGGGCAGGTAGAAGGGCAAGGTGTAGAAGGAGAGCCGTTACAGGTAGAGCATCAGAGTGACGGTACGGTGATGAAACAATATCAAGAGCGGCGGATTCGGGAAGACGCAGCAGGAAATTTGCTTTCCCAGTTCATTCGCACAACTCCAGGTCGAATTATCTACAACAAGACAATTCAAGAAGTGTTGCAGTAGAAGGGATCAGGGATCAGGCATCAGGGAATAAAACAAAAAATATTTCGAGTTTTCTGACCCCCAATCCCTCTTTTCACAGCAAATGTTTGTTGCAAAACAATTTGGGAAGCAAAAATGGCAGACGGCAAGGAAATGATTTTTCGGAATCGAGTAGTTGATAAGGGGCAGTTGAAGAAGTTAATTGCCTGGGCGTTTACGCATTATGGCACTGCGCGAACAGCAGAAATCGCGGACAGGTTGAAAGACTTGGGATTTCGTTACGCTACTAAAGCTGGGATTTCAATTAGTGTTGATGACCTGATGGTTCCTCCTACGAAGAAATTGCTATTAGAAGCTGCTGAAACCGAAATTAGCGCTACTGAAGAACGTTATACACGCGGAGAAATTACCGAAGTAGAACGCTTCCAAAAGGTAATTGATACCTGGAATAGCACCAGTGAAGCACTTAAAGACGAAGTGGTAGACCATTTTAAGGCTAGTGACCCACTTAACTCGGTGTATATGATGGCTTTTTCTGGGGCAAGGGGTAATATTTCCCAAGTGCGCCAGTTAGTGGGTATGCGGGGTTTGATGGCAGATCCCCAAGGTGAAATTATTGATCTACCAATTAAAACTAACTTCCGCGAAGGGTTAACGGTAACTGAGTATATTATTTCGTCTTACGGAGCGAGAAAAGGGCTGGTAGATACAGCGTTACGTACTGCGGATTCTGGCTATCTAACGCGGCGTTTGGTTGATGTGTCTCAAGATGTAATCGTTCGAGAAATTGACTGCGGTACAACGCAGGGAATCTCGGTACGAGCCATGACAGAAGGCGATCGCGTCATGATTCCGATTAGCTCAAGGTTGTTGGGGCGAGTAGGGCTTGTAGATATCGTTCACCCCAAATCGCAAGAAGTGTTGGTGCCAAAAAACCAGCCAATGACAGATGATATGGCGCTCGCGGTTGAGAAAGCAGGCGTAGAAGAAGTGATCGTGCGATCGCCCCTGACTTGTGAAGCGGCGCGTTCTGTATGCCAGCACTGTTATGGTTGGAGTCTAGCTCACGCTGACCTAGTAGATTTAGGTGAAGCGGTGGGTATTATCGCCGCCCAAAGTATTGGCGAACCTGGAACCCAGCTGACAATGCGGACTTTCCACACTGGAGGCGTATTTACTGGGGAAGTTGCGCGGCAAGTGCGGGCAGAACAGGATGGAGTAGTTCGGATTCCTAAAAAGTTACGCACAAGATCCTTTAGAACTCGGCACGGGGAAGACGCTTTACTGGTAGAAGCAAACGGAGAGTTAGTTCTAGAGTTAAAGGTCGGAGAACAAGTAAAAATTCCCGTAACTCAAGGTTCGACACTTTACATTACAGATAATCAGCCTGTAACCGACGGACAGCTGCTGGCTGAAGTGGCACTAGCCGCTCGCACAACTAGGGCCCATACAGAAAAAGCTACTAAAGATGTTGCTTCAGACTTAGCCGGGGAAGTGAAATTTGCTGATGTTGTGCCGGAAGAAAAAACCGACCGTCAAGGCAACACTACGACAACGGCAGCCCGAGGCGGCTTGATTTGGGTTTTATCTGGAGAAGTTTACAACCTGCCGCCGGGAGCAGAACCAGTTGTCAGTAATGGCGATCGCGTTGACACAGCAAGTGTGTTAGCAGAAACAAGACTTAATACTACGCACGGCGGTGTAGTACGGTTGCCTGAAACAACAAGTTCTGTCAAAGGCGCACGAGAGATTGAAATTATTACCGCATCTGTAGTTTTAGATACAGCCAGTGTGCGCGTAGAACATACTCAAGGCCGCGATCACTACTTAATTGAAACCAATGGCAATCAACTGTTTTCACTTTTAGCTACTCCAGGCACAAAAGTACAAAATGGTCAAGTAGTAGCAGATTTAATTTCTGACCAATATCGCACAACGACTGGCGGTTTGATTAAATATGCTGGCGTAGAAGTAGGGAAAAAAGGCAAAGCCAAACAAGGTTACGAAGTAGTACAGGGCGGAACCTTACTATGGATTCCTGAAGAAACCCACGAAGTCAATAAAGATATCTCACTGTTGCTGGTAGAAGACGGTCAATATGTCGAAGCCGGAACCGAAGTTGTGAAAGATATCTTTTGCCAAACCAGTGGTGTAGTAGAAGTAACGCAGAAAAACGACATTCTGCGGGAACTGGTAATCAAGCCGGGCGAACTGCTCATGGTAGATGACCCTGAGTCAGTCCTAAATCGGGATGGCACCTTTGGTCAACCTGGAGAAGAGATCCTACCTGGACATACGCTCTCGGAATTACGTTATATCGAGTACGTGGAATCACCGGAAGGGCCTGCTTTATTGGTTAGACCAGTAACTGAATTTGCCGTATTAGATGAACCATCAGTACCGAGTACACGCTCAAGTACAGGCACAGGGCGCTCGATTGAACTACGGGCAGTTCAGCGAATGTTTTATAAAGATTCAGAACGGGTGAAGTCTGTAGAAGGAGTGGAACTGCTACGAACTCAGCTAGTGCTGGAAATTGAACACGCCCAAGCATCTGAACACACTGGTGCGCCAATCATAGCTGATATTGAGCTAGTAGAAGATATGGACAATCCAGAAATTCAGCGATTGCAGCTGGTAATTCTGGAATCCTTGGTGCTGCGCCGCGACATTGCCGCAGATGCTACTCAAGGAAGCACCCATACTAGGTTATTAGTTGAAGATGGTCAAGAAATCCCACCTGGAGCAGTAATAGCGCGTACTGAAATTCAGTGCAAAGACCCAGGAGAAATACGTGGTATCCGCGAAGGATCAGAAGCGATCCGGCGGGTTTTGGTACTGAGAAACTCTGATAGTTTTACCTTGACTACATCTGAGCGGTCCAAACTAAAGGTAGGTAGCTTACTGATAGCTGGCACTGAAATTGCCCCAGGAGTCTTTACAGCAGAATCTGGTCAAGTGCTATCGGTAGAACAAACTGCTGGCTCTAAGGTGTTAGGTGTTAAGGAAGGCGATGGGGAAACTCAAAACCCTGCCGCTAATACCCAAAATTTAGCAGCTAATACCTATACGGTCACTATGCGAATTGCCCGTCCCTATCGTGTATCACCGGGCGCTGTTTTGCAGGTGGACGATGGAGACTTGGTGCAGCGCGGCGATAACTTGGTGCTGTTGGTGTTTGAGCGAGCAAAAACCGGAGATATTATTCAGGGTCTACCTAGAATTGAAGAACTTTTGGAGGCGCGGAAGCCGAAGGAAGCTTGCATTTTGGCTCGGAAACCTGGAACCGTTGAAGTCAGCAGATTAGAGGATGAAACGGTTGGAGTTAAGGTAGTCGAGGAGTCTGGCACAATTACAGAGTATCCAATTGGGCCAGGTCAAAATGTGGTGCTGTCTGATGGTGCTGTTGTGGAGGCAGGAATGCCACTAACTGAAGGGCCTGCAAATCCGCACGAAATTTTGGAGATTTTCTTTAATCTCAATTTGCATCAAGGCATTTACCCAAGTGCGTTGGAAGCATTACAGCAGGTACAGAACTTTTTGGTGAATGAAGTGCAGCTAGTGTATCAATCCCAGGGAATTGATATTTCTGATAAGCACATTGAGGTAATTGTGCGGCAAATGACTTCTAAGGTGCGGATAGATGATGGCGGCGATACCACCATGCTACCTGGGGAACTGATAGAGTTGCGGCAGGTTGAGCAAGTGAATGAAGCAATGAGCATCACTGGCGGTGCAAAGGCACAATATACACCGATGCTGTTGGGTATTACTAAGGCATCTCTGAATACAGATAGCTTTATTTCTGCTGCATCGTTCCAAGAAACAACGCGGGTACTCACCGAAGCAGCAATTGAAGGAAAATCAGATTGGCTGCGAGGTCTGAAAGAAAACGTGATTATTGGACGTTTGATTCCAGCCGGAACAGGTTTCAATGCCTATGAGGAACTCAGCAGTAGTCCTACGACTGATGATTTGTCTTTAGATACAGGTAGTGTATTTGATGATGGAGATGATCCGCTTGATGTAGTGCTGGATGACCGAACAGCGAGAGCTTACAGTTTAGAGGGAGGACTAGGGGAAGGTTTCACCTTTGAGCGCGCTCCAATTGTGGAGGAAGATGATGGATTAATGATTAGTGACGAAGTGTTGGATTTGGACGAAGACGATGATGATGATTTCGAGGATGATGACGACGATGATGACGATGATGAATAAGGGCTAAAAATGAGGGGATGGGGGTTAGAAAGATAATTATCCCCCATCCCCTACCCTAATATCCCAAATCCTATTTAGAAGCGTTTTCTAGCTCCCCTGCGCGTACTCCGAATTGCTGGGTTCTGTCCCCACGCTGGACTTTAACCTGTAGTACCTGACCGACACGGCTCTTGTCAACAATGCCTTGCAACTGTTCAGCAGTTTTGACAGGCTGACTATCAATTTCGACAATGACATCGGCGCGTCGCATACCAGCCGCCGCCGCAGGTGAATTAGGTAATACTCGTACTACCAAGACACCATTAATTTCAGGTACTTGTAAGGGAGAATTAGGATCATTATTGTTTTGCTGTGCTAAATCAGGCGTTAACGTAATCATTTGTACGCCTAAATATGGGTGAGAAATTTTCTCTCCACGCATTAATTGATCTTTAATTAATTTGGCTTGATTAATCGGAATTGCAAAGCCGATTCCCTGCGCCTCGGCTCGAATCGCGGTGTTGATGCCGATAACTTCACCTTGATCGTTCACAAGTGGCCCACCAGAATTACCAGGGTTAATTGCTGCGTCGGTTTGAATAAAATCAAGGCGTTTGTCAAGGATACCGACTTCGCGGCTGGAGCGTTTAAGGGTACTGACAATTCCCAAAGTTACAGTGTTGTCTAATCCTAAAGGGTTGCCAACTGCGATCGCCCAGTCTCCTACTTGTACACTGCTAGAATCTCCTAAAGCAGCGACTGGCAAACTGCCACTGTCATTAATTTTGACTACGGCTAAATCTGTGACTTCATCCGCACCTTGTACTTTACCTTCAAATGTGCGCCCATCTTTTAAGGTAACAGTCACTTTATCAGCTTCGTTAACTACGTGAGCATTAGTTAGAATTTCTCCACTGCGGTCAATAATTACACCTGAACCTAAACCTTGTAATCGCTCAGATGGGATCTGTTGTGAGAAATTATCGCCAAAAAAACGGCGAAAAAAGGGGTCTTCAAGCAACGGCTCAGGTAGGCGACGAGTAATAGTTCGTTCAGTATTAATTCGTACAACAGCTGATCCTACCCGATTTACTGCGGCTGTTACAAAGTTGTTACTTACAGCAGGACCAGGAATTCTCTGTTGGGCTATAATCTGCGGTGCAGCAATATTTGGCGAAAGTGAATCTGCCTGCGAGGGTAACACCCGTAGGCTGCTAACGGTTAGCAGGACTCCTAAAGCGATCGCCAATACATGGCTACTAATTTGGCGTATAGAGCGGGGAAGTTTTGCAAATTTCATAACACTAATCATTACAATCAACTTGAATTGAGAACCTAAATTACAATCTTGTTTCAACAATCTCCATAAATGTTTTTACAGGTGTCTAACAAGTGCTTAAGGTCAATTTTTGATGACGGTTGCTAATTTTTCTAAGTTTCATCTTCACTCTAAAGTTATAGTAATATATAACTATTCGATTATTTAACTTAACTTCTAGCTATAGTAAGAACTGTTATCTTAAAGATTACTATTTATTCCTCTAGGCTAAAATCTAACTTACTTCCTAAGATCGTTAATCAAGCATGAATCGTTCAAACCAATTAGCAGAAGACTCATTGTCTTCTAAACAAGACAAAATCTCCGTTCATGATATTAACCATAATCATGGCGATGAACAGTCGGCTCATGCTCACGTTCATAGTGAAGAATCGCTACGCAGCATTGTTAATCGCCTTTCGCGGGTTGAGGGTCATATTCGGGGTATTAAGACAATGGTGCAGGAAAGTCGTCCTTGTCCTGATGTATTGGTACAGATTGCGGCAGTACGAGGCGCACTAGATCGCGTGGCGCGGCTAATTTTGGATGAACATTTAACTGAGTGTATCGCTAGGGCAGCCCAAAAAGGGAATATTGAAGTTGAGATTCAAGAGTTGAAAGCAGCATTAGATAGATTTTTGCCTTAGCCTATTGCGTCACGAACTGAAGTTAATTATTGATAAATTTTGCCGCTACTTATTACTAAAAAAATGTAATTTAGTATCCTCTTCAAAAATTTAAGTTTAGCTAACTACTAACTAAACCTCATTAAGTATTACTAGGTATAGAAAATTGCCTAGATTTTGTAATAATTATTACTTATTATGCAAAACTAAAATATTATTGACAATTCATACAGCAGTTCTTGGTAGAGTAGAATACAGTTAAAAAGTAAACTTAACCTGAAGCCGAATGAAAGCATACTCTGTAGACCTGCGCCAGAAAGTGATTGATGCGTATAACCAGCAAGAGGGGTCACAGAGACAACTAGCTAAAAGGTTCCGAGTAAGTTTGACATTTATTGAGAATTTATTAAAGCGTTATCGCACCGATGGAACCGTTGAACCTAGAGCGCACGGGGGAGGTCAAGGAGCTAAACTCAGCCAAGAACAAGAGGCGGTGGTGGCTACTTTAGTAGAGGAAAATAATGATGCTATTTTGGTAGAGTTATGCGACCAACTAGTGCAGCTCGGCTGAAATAATCCGTCAGGTTAAGATGAAGGGATAGTCGCGCTCAGACAATCCCCTTGCCGCACCCCAAACCTCCCGCCATTACCTTGTCTCAACGCCAGCAGAGTGTTCTC